>CADBOU010000144.1 GCA_902796355.1 uncultured Lachnospiraceae bacterium | reverse complement strand
GTGATGAGTTATCACAAGCTTTTGGATGCCTATGAGGAAGAACGTCTGGCAGGTGCTTCCTACGGCTCTACAAAGTCCGGTATCGCGCCGTTTTATTCTGATAAATACGCCAAGATCGGCTTTCAGGTCAGCGAGCTTTTTGACGAAGAGACGATCAGGACCAAGGTCAGGAAGATCTGCCTGATGAAAAATGTCCTGATGGAACACCTCTATCACAAGCCCCTCTTAAAGGAAGAAGACATCCTGGCAGAACTGGAGGAATATCGCAAGGCGCTTGAGCCCTATGCGGCTGACACGTCTGCATTCTTAAATGAGTGCCTGAAGGAGGGAAAGACAATCCTTCTCGAAGGGCAGCTCGGCACACTCAAAGACCCGGATCACGGGATCTATCCGATGGTCACATCCAGTTCGACACTGGCCGGATACGGCGCCATCGGTGCAGGCATTCCGCCTTATGAGATCCAGCAGGTGATCACAGTCTGCAAGGCTTACTCCAGCGCGGTCGGCGCCGGCGAATTTGTCAGCGAGATCTTCGGCGAGGAAGCTGATGAACTCAGACGCCGCGGCGGTGACGGCGGCGAGTATGGTGCGACCACAGGAAGACCGCGGCGCATGGGCTGGTTTGACTGCGTGGCGTCCAAGTACGGCTGCCGTCTGCAGGGTGCGACTGACGTCGCATTTACCGTGCTCGACGTGCTCGGATATCTTGATGAGATCCCGGTCTGCACGGGCTATGAGATGCCGGACGGCACGGTCACAACCGAGTTCCCGGTGACTGTTGATCTGGCTAAATGCAAGCCGGTACTGGAAGTCCTTCCGGGCTGGAAGTGCGACATCCGCGGCATCCGCAATTATGATGAGCTGCCGGAGAACTGCCGCAAGTATGTCGAGTTTGCCGAAGAGCATATCGGTTATCCGATTACCATGGTGTCAAACGGCCCGGGCCGTGAGGACATCATTTACAGAGAATCGCCGTTAAAGAAATAACGGCAGAAAGAAGGGAAGATGAAGAAGAGAACAAAGAGAATCATGGCGTGGATCCTGATAGTGATCCTGGTGCTGATGTATATTTCGACACTGGTCTTTGCACTTCTTGATACAAAATGGGGAGCCAGTGCGTTCAGGGTCTCGATTGTATCGACGATCCTGCTTCCGATCATGTTCTATCTGATCATTTTCTTTACACGGCTGCTGACCCCGACAAAAGTCGATCTGGAGAAGATCGAGCGGGAGGCTAAGGCTGAAGAATAAGGAGGACAAACAAATGTCTTTAATCATACCGAAAGAATACAGGTCGCCGCTCACGATCCGCGAGACGGAGACCGCGATCAAGGAGACGAGAGAGTTCTTCCAGTCAAGACTGGCAAAGAACCTGCATCTGATGCGTGTTTCTGCGCCGCATTTTGTGCGCCCTGAGAGCGGTCTGAACGACGACTTAAACGGTGTGGAACGCCCCGTGTCATTTGACATCAAGGAGCAGGGGTGTGACGCACAGATTGTGCACTCGCTGGCCAAGTGGAAGAGATACGCTTTAAAACGGTACGGCTTCCATTCAGGCGAGGGCCTCTATACAAATATGGATGCCATCCGCCGGGATGAAGAGACGGACAACATCCATTCGATCTATGTCGATCAGTGGGATTGGGAAAAGGTGATCTCACTTCAGGAGCGCAACCGCGAAACGCTGCGCTACCACGTGCGCAAGGTTTATGAGACACTCAAAGAGACAGAGCGTCACGTTGCTGAGCGGTACAACTACATCGAGCCGATGCTGCCCGATGAGATTACATTTGTGAGCTCACAGGAGCTGGAGGATGCCTATCCTGAGCTGTCGGCGCACGAGCGCGAATACATGTTCACCAAAAAATACGGCGCGATCTTCTTAGAACAGATCGGCGGGGCACTGGCATCCGGAAAGCCTCATGACGGGCGCGCGCCGGACTATGACGACTGGAGTTTAAACGGCGATCTGATCGTCAACTATCCGCTGCTTGGCATTGCTTTGGAGCTGTCTTCAATGGGGATCCGCGTGGACGAGGAGACGCTTACAAAGCAGCTTGAGATTGCAGGCTGTACTGAGCGGGCTGAGCTGCCATTCCACAAGGCGCTGCTTGCCGGAGAGCTGCCGTACACGATCGGCGGCGGGATCGGGCAGTCACGCGTGTGCATGTACTGCCTGAGAAAGGCTCATATCGGTGAGGTGCAGGCATCGCTGTGGCCGTCCGAGATGGAGAAAGAACTCGAAGAGTCAGGAATTACATTACTCTAATAACACATGATCCGTCGTGCACAGGTCCATCTGCACGGCAGGCATATAACCGCACGTAAGAATGCGTGCAGAAGGGATAAAAGATGGATATCAGGCAACTGGAATCATTGGTCGTAGTGGCCGAGCAGGGAAGCTTTTCAGAGGCGGCAAGGATTCTGCATATTTCGCAGCCGTCGATCAGCACGCATATCAGCGCGCTGGAGAGCGAACTGGGGGTGCGGCTCTTTAACCGGACGACGAAGAAGGTAGTGCTCACCAGCAAAGGCAAAGAAGTGTATGAGTATGCGCTGGGCATTTTTAATCTGACCAGGCGCATCCGGGATCTGTCAGAGAGCCCGAGCAATCAGACCCTGCAGCTGGGTGCTTCATCTGTTCCGTCGGCATACATGCTGCCGGATATCATGAAGGGCTTTCGTGAGACGTATCCGGACTGCCGGATTTCTCTGCGCCAGTCTGACTCGGCAATCGTGATCGAAGAGCTGATCGACGGTGTCTGTGATGTCGGTATTGTCGGCGATGTCATCAAGGCGCCATCGCTCATCTACACACCGATTCTTGAGGATAAGAACGTCCTGGTTGTCGCGAACAATGAGCATTTTAAAGCGCTCAAAGAGCGGGAAGCGCAGGAGGAGACAGACCTGATTCGCCAGATTCTGACAAGCGAACCGGTGATCATGCGCGAGACGGGAAGCGGCAGCAGGCG
>CADBOU010000143.1 GCA_902796355.1 uncultured Lachnospiraceae bacterium | reverse complement strand
GCCGTTGTATCTGATGATGAGCAAGCTCGGACTGCTGGACACCTACACGGGTATTATCATCGCACATATCGCTTTCAATCTGCCATTCGTCGTGTGGATGATGCGCGGGTTCTATGATTCTATTCCAAAGGAAATCGACGAAGCAGCGCGTGTAGAAGGAATGGGTTGGTTTAGAATATTCCTTCGGATCGATACACCACTGGCAAAAGGAGGGTTAGCGGCGACTGCCGTATTCTGCGCGATCAATTCGTGGAATGAATTCCTGATGGCGTTAATTTTGACCGGCAGAACCACGACGACGATGCCGGTTGCCGTTCCGGGACTGATGACTCCTCAGGGAACTATCTGGGGCCAGGTTGCCGCGGTCGGTACCGTGATCACGATACCGGTCTTGATCTTCGCAATCCTTGTCCAGAAACACATGATTTCAGGTATGACGATGGGCGCTGTCAAGTAACACGGTCAGAGGGATAAATCAATGCAAGTTTTAGAAAAAGATAAAAAATATTTAGTTCAGTGCTATACGACCGATGAGATCGTCTTTACGCGCGGCGAAGGTGTGTATATGTACGATGAGGGTGGAAAGGCATATCTGGATTTTTCCGGACAGTTTTCGTCGGACAGTCTCGGACATGGTAATAAGGAAATGATCCGCGCTTTGTCCGATCAGCTCAAAAAGATCGCCAATGTCACATCCTGCTTTCCGACAGAGGAGCGGGCGGCGCTAGCTGAGAAGCTGATCGCGATCACGCCGGACGGTCTGGACCGCGTGATGCTAGGCGTGACCGGATCCGACGCGAACGAATTTGCCTTAAAGGCCGCCAAGCTCTATCAGGGCGGTGGCAAGATCATTTCATTCAGGCGTGGATTCCACGGTTCAACTGCCGGATCGGCTGCCGCGACAGGCAAGTCTGAAACGATTCAGGAGAACCCGAGCATATCCGAGTTGCTGCCGAACGGATTTATCCACTCGGCGCCGCCGTACTGCTACCGCTGCGACTTCGGCAAATCGGTCGAAGATTGCGGATTCCAATGCCTCAAATACCTTGAGCAGACAATCCTGCAGGAGGGTGGCGAAAAGGTCGCCGCGTTAATTACCGAGCCGATCTTTGCGGCCGGCGGCGTGATCGTGCCGCCACCTGGATTCCTGAAAGGAGTCCGTGAGCTCTGTGATAAATACGGGATCCTGCTGATCTTCGATGAGGTCGTGACAGGTCTCGGACAGACAGGCACGATGTTCGCCTGTGAGTACGATAACGTCGTACCGGATATCCTGGTCACCGGCAAAGCTCTGACAAGCGGTTATGTGCCGGGGTCCGCTGTGATGATGCGCGCAGAGATTGGCAAAAAACTCGATCAGGTGATGCTGCATGGCCACACGCACTCTTGTTATCCGTTGGCATGCACAGCGGCACTCAAGAATATTGAGATCATTCAAAGAGACGGGCTGGTTGACAACAGCAGAGATGTCGGAGCGCATCTGCATGAGCTGCTTAAGGGACTCAAGGAAGAATTCCCAGAGATCGGAGACGTCAGAGGCCGTGGACTGCTTCAGGGATTTGAATTGGAGGATATACCCGGAGGTCCGGACAAATGGACGCTGGGACAGAGCCTGTATGAGGAGATGCTCAAAAACGGACTCGTTACAGAGCTTGAGAGCAGGCATAATCTGGGCAATGTCGTTGTCGTTTTGCACCCGGCGTTGATAGTCACGAACGAGGATGTCGAAAAGGCAGCAGAGATCATAAGAAAATCATTGATGACGTGCCGTCAATAATGTATATTTATTAGTGCATGTTAATAAATAGTCAGGAGGATAAGCAGTGGCATCAATGAGAGAAATCATGGGTAAAGAACAGTTAACGGTCAACGATATCAGATATAACAACAAGGTCAATCTGTTTACGGATATCGTTGCATCAACAGGCATTACCCGGAACGATCTGGCAATCAAAAACAATATCAGCTTTATGACGGCAAAAAACATTGTCGATGAATTGCTGGAGAAGGATCTTATTGAAGAACATCTGCTGAACTCCTCTGTCGGACGCAAGCCGACAGCACTAAAAGTAAAATCCTGCTATGGCAATGTGGTGTGTATCAATCTGTCAAGCATCAACGAATTGTTTTATATCATTTATGATCTGCGCGGCGTCAAGCTCGCCTCTGAAGTGCTGACATTTAAACCGCACGAAAAGACGATCGATGAAAAGCTTGCCGTTATGCTCGATGCGATCAAGACAAGCCTGCAGCATATCTCAACCGAGACGATCGGCATCACGGCACTGGTTCCCGGTATTTATTATGATGATACGGACATGCTCCGGTTTGCTGTGGACAGCGAGTTAGAGGATCTTCATATAAAATCGGTTTTAAACGAGGCCTTTAATATTGAAAACATCCAGATTGTCCACGATACGCTGGCTTTTGCCAATGCAGAATATGAGCTGGACAATCTGGCTGAATACAGTCAGTTTTACCTCTACTGCGGCGAAGGTGTCGGCGGATGTTTTATGAACAATGACGGCACACCGGTTCTCGGAGAAAACCTTCTGGCCGGTGAGATCGGAAACATCATTCACGCATGGTCATATGCCGGGGAGCCGATCAGACTCGAGACGCTCTTGTCAACGGCGGAAATGCGCCAGAGACTGCCTGAAGAATACCGGGAAATGAGTTTTCATGACGTGTTCAGGATGAAAGAGTCAGACAGAGAGATAGAAGCCGTTGTCAATGAGGCCTTCAGGGCGGCATCGGAGATGCTCTACAACGTCATATGGCTTTTTAATCCTTCCAAGATTGTTGTTGACAGCTACTGCAGGGAGTACGCAGATGCGATCGTAGAACATGCAGAGGATTTTTTGAATCATCATTTTAAAGATGGTTTTCTGTACAAAACAAAAATTACAGCAGCAAAAAGTGACGAGTATCACACGATGAAATGGTGTATGAAATATACTCGTTTGTGTTGGATCGAACAAATCATCTCACCGAGAACTGATCTTGAATTGATCTCAGCGAGGAAAGAAGGGGTAGTTTGAAACACACAATTATAGGACTGGATATTGGCGGAACCAACCTGCGGATCGGCGCCGTCAATGAGAACAAGGAGATTGTTGCCAGCCGGATTATGGACAGTGATATTGTGTCCAAGGCAGCACAGCCGATCGAAAAGCTTTGCCGGATTATTCAATCATTTATTGAGGAGCATCAATTGGAGGATGTCGGCGCCGTTTCAATCGGTGTGGCCTCTTCGGTGGCCAATGACAATGAAACCGTAATCTGCACAACCAATATGCGCGGAGATGACGGGGAGCCGATTTTTCAGAATACCAACATAGCACAATACTTAAAGGAGCAGCTCAAGCTGCCGGTCTTTGTCAATAATGATACCAGCAACATTCTCTATTATGATGTATACAGAAACAGGCTTCAGGAGCGCAAGCTGGTCATCGGCATCTACATCGGGACCGGGGTCGGAGCGGCCGTCCTGATCGATGGAAAACAGTTAAAGGGCGTCAACGGAGCAGCATTAGACCTTGGACATATTCCCTATTACAAGGGCGAAGACCTGTGTGTCTGTTCCAAACACGGATGCTGTGAGTGTTACGCTTCCGGATGGAAGTTAGAAAACCTTCTAGAAGAGTACTATCCGGGAGAGAGTATCAGAAACATCTTCAAAGATCACGCTGATGAAGCACCGCTAAAGGAGTTTGTCTATTCATGTTCCCATGTCTTTTCCGTGATGGCGACGATTTTTAATCCCGATACGATCATCTACGGAGGAGGCGTCATCGACATGAAGGGATTTCCCATTGAGCGCTTTGAAGAAGAAGTCAGGAAGAACACCGGGCTGGATGTGATGAATTACGGATTTGATTTTATCTATTCACAGCCCTACACAGAAAAAGGGATTGTCGGCTCCGCGATCTTTGCAGAGCAGATGCTCAACAAACAGGAGGCATAACCATGGCTAATATTTCTTTACAGCATATTTATAAAAAGTATCCAAACAATTATGAGGCTGTCAAAGATTTTAATCTGGACATTAAGGATAAAGAGTTTATCATCTTTGTCGGGCCGTCAGGGTGCGGTAAATCAACAACGCTGCGCATGATCGCCGGGCTGGAAGACATCACTTCAGGTGAGCTGTATATCGACGGCGAGCTGGTCAATGATGTGGAGCCGAAGGACAGAGATATCGCCATGGTGTTCCAGAGTTATGCGCTGTATCCGCACATGAATGTGTACGACAACATCGCGTTCGGCATGCGGTTTCGCAAAGAGCCGAAGGATGAGATCGACAGAAAGGTCAGAGAGGCGGCCAGAATCCTTGATTTGGAACCGTATCTTAAGACCAAGCCCAGGAATCTTTCCGGCGGCCAGCGTCAGCGTGTGGCGATGGGACGGGCGATTGTCCGCAATCCCAAAGTTTTCCTGATGGACGAACCGCTGTCCAATCTGGATGCCAAGCTGCGTGTCCAGATGCGTGTCGAAATCGCCAATCTGCACAAGAGACTCGGTGCGACCATCATTTACGTCACGCATGACCAGGTGGAAGCGATGACACTCGGCAGCAGGATCGTTGTCATGAAAGACGGCGTGATTCAGCAGATTGATTCTCCGGATAATCTTTACGGAAAACCCTGCAACAAATTTGTCGCCGGGTTCATCGGATCGCCGCAGATGAACTTCTGTGATGTTGAGATAGTCAAAGAGGACGAGAAAGTGTATGCAAAGACCACAGACCTGCATCTGCTCATCCCCTCAGACAAGGCAAAAAAACTTGAAGAGCAGGGCTATGTCGGCAAGACGGTAACGATGGGAATCAGACCGGAGCATGTACACAATGATCCGAGACTGGTGGAAGAGCTGACAGACAGCCGGTTTGAGGCAGATATTGCCGTGTACGAGATGCTCGGTGACGATGCGCTCATGTATTGTGATCTCGGGGGAACCAGGCTGACTGCCAAGACCAATATCGACTATGCCGCCAGAGAGGGAGAGCATGTCGTGTTTGCTGCAGATATGGCAAAATCACATTTCTTTGACAAGGACACAGAGCTTACGATTACCAATTGATCAGACGAATCAGAGAACAGGGGAGCAGTGATGGATGTCCGGAAGATACTGAACATGACGGATCACACGCTTTTGCGTGTAGGATGCACAAAAAAAGAGATTGCGGATCTTTGCGAAGAAGCGGTGGCTTATCACTGCGCGGCAGTATGCGTGCCGCCGGGTTTCATCAGTTATGCGAAAGAGTGTATTGGCGGACGAAACAACGTGAAAGTAGGGGCAACCGCCGGTTTCCCTAACGGGTACAATACGCCGCAGATCAAAGCGGCAGAAGCTGCCGAAGCCAAAGAGAACGGTGCTGACGAGGTGGACATGGTCATCAACGTCTCTCTGGTCAAAGACAGGGAGTGGGAGAAGGTTAAAGAGGAGATTCTTCTTGTCCGGGCAGCCTGCGACGGCCTGGTTCTGAAAGTGATTCTCGAGACATGTCTTCTGACAGAGGAAGAAAAAATAAAACTGTGCCAGATCGTGACAGAGTGCAAAGCAGATTATATTAAAACATCGACGGGATTCTCATCGGGAGGTGCTACGGTCGATGATGTTAAACTGCTTAAAGAGCATGTCGGCCAAGGCGTTAAAGTCAAGGCAGCCGGAGGCATCCGGACACTGGAGGATGCGCAGGCCATGATTGATGCCGGTGCGTCACGCGTGGGTGCCAGCAGCATCGTTAAGGCAGCCAGAGAGAGTGGATACAGGCCCTGAAAAACGATATCAACAAAGCGTCATGTACGGGAAGAGTCTTTTTTGAGACTCTTCTCTTTATTTGTCATGGTCAAACCGCTGTGATATCATGGGTGCG
>CADBOU010000142.1 GCA_902796355.1 uncultured Lachnospiraceae bacterium | reverse complement strand
AATGTTCTGTCGGCATACCAGGAAGCAGTCAGAGAACGCTATCGGTTTTTCTCTTTCGGGGATGCGATGATGATTATATAGCGGTGTCAAGAAAAAATACTTGACACCCTATCGTTTAATCGATATAATGGGCAGCATGGACGAGATTTTGCGTCGGTCGCTGCTCTTTGATTTTTATGGAGAGCTTCTGACTGATCATCAAAAAGAAATATTCGAAGCGTTTAACAATGAGGACCTGTCTCTTGGAGAGATTGCCAGCCAAACAGGTATCAGCAGACAGGGAGTACATGATTTAGTGAAACGCGCCTCAGCCAGTCTGGAGGCGTATGAAGCAAAACTCCATCTTGTCGAGCGCTTTCTGACCATGCAGGAGCAGGTGGAGCAGATTCGTACACTCGCTGTCCAGATGCATGAAGAGCATGCTGAAACCCGCTCTGTATCTGACCAGATTGTGGCGCTTTCAGAACAGCTTCTTGAAGAGCTTTAATGAGGGTAATATGGCATTTGACAGCTTAAGTGATAAATTACAGAACGTTTTTAAAACACTGCGCGGCAAGGGGAGACTTACCGAGGAGGATGTCAAACTTGCGCTTCGTGAAGTGAAGATGGCACTGCTTGAGGCCGATGTCAATTTTAAAGTCGTCAAGAGATTTACGAAAGACATTCAGGAAAGAGCAATCGGCGAAGATGTCATGAACGGCTTAAATCCCGGGCAGATGGTCGTCAAGATTGTACACGAAGAGCTGATTCGCCTGATGGGTGAAGAAGCCGTTGTTTTACCGTTGAAGCCCCGTGATCAGATTACGGTTTTGATGATGATGGGTCTGCAGGGTGCCGGCAAAACAACAACTGCCGCAAAGCTTGCCGGCCTGCTGAAAAAGGACGGGCGGAAACCCCTTCTGGCAGCAGGAGATGTTTACCGGCCTGCAGCGATTGAACAGCTGAAGATCAATGGAGAAAAACAGGGAGTGGACGTCTTCTCCATGGGAGATCAGCACAAGCCTGCACAGATAGCAAAAGCTGCCTATACACATGCAGAAAAAAACGGACATGATGTGGTGATCATCGATACGGCTGGCCGTCTTCACATTGATCAGGACATGATGGATGAGCTCAAAGAGATCAGAGAGACTGTCTGTGTGGATATAACCTTATTGACTGTTGATGCCATGACTGGCCAGGATGCTGTGAAAGTGGCTGAAGCATTTAATGAACAGATCGGCATTGACGGGGTTATTCTCACAAAGCTTGACGGCGATACCAGAGGCGGTGCAGCATTGTCTGTCCGGGCTGTTACAGGCAAACCGATTCTGTACTGCGGTATGGGGGAGAAACTCAGCGATCTCGAACCATTTTATCCGGACAGAATGGCTTCCCGTATTTTGGGAATGGGTGATGTGCTGACGCTCATTGATAAGGCACAGGAGAGCATCGATGAACAAGAGGCGGCCAAACTTGTTCAGAAGGTTGGAAAGGCTCAGTTTGATTTCAATGACTATCTGACGAGTATTGCGCAAATGCGAAAGATCGGAGGCCTTTCAGATATACTAAGCATGCTTCCGGGCTTGGGTGGCAAAATACAGAATGTCGACATGGAACAGGGAGAGAAACAGATGGCTGTGACAGAAGCCATGATCTATTCCATGACACCTGAGGAGAGGGCGAATCCTGATATTCTGACGCCTTCCCGAAAAAACAGGATTGCCAGAGGCAGCGGACTCGATATTTCCGAAGTCAATCGGATTGTCAAGCAGTTTGAGCAGACTCGAAAGATGATGAAGCAGATGCCGGGCATGATGAAACGCGGCAAGAAACGGGGAGGCTTTTCAGGTTTTCCGTTTTAATCAGGTTTTTTAGAGACACATAGTACTCTGAAAATAAATAAGCAATATGATTGTTTTATAAGGAGGATAGCAATGGTTAAAATCAGATTAAAGAGAATGGGTAAGAAAAAGGCACCGCGCTACCGTATTGTTGTAGCGGATGCTCGTTCACCGCGTGACGGCAGATTTATCGAAGAGATCGGTATGTATGATCCGACACAGGATCCGAGCGTTTACAACGTGGACGAGGAAGCAGCCAAAAAGTGGCTTGCAAGCGGAGCGGTTCCGACTGAAACAGTAGGCAAGATTTTTAAGCTTGCCGGCATTTCTAAATAATAGTCTTCGGAGGAGCTTCAGATGAAAGAATTAGTTGAAGTGATGGCAAAAGGTCTCGTGTCAAAACCTGATGAAGTAGTGGTGACTGAAATCGAAAAAGGCGGCGAGACAGTCCTGAAACTCCACGTTGCCGAGGAAGATATGGGTAAGGTGATTGGCCATGCCGGCCGGATAGCAAAAGCTATTCGTGTGATCGTAAAGGCTGTTGCCATCAAAGAAGACAAACAGGTTTCGGTGGACATTGAATAATGGTTGATGAACTGCAGATCGGTGTCATTACCGGAACTCACGGCATAAAAGGACTTGTCAAAGTAATGCCTGTCACAGATGATCCGCAACGGATAACGCAGCTGCATGATGTTACAGCGGTTATGCCGGATGGGCAGCGCAGGTCGCTTGAGATTACACAGGGCCGGATACATAAAGGTATGGTGCTCCTTGGATTTAAAGGACTGGAAGATATCAATCTGGTTGAATCGTTTAAAGGGGCAGAACTCTATGTCGACAGACAGAATGCCGCGCCTCTGAGCGAGAATGAATACTATTATGCGGATCTGGTCGGTATGGAAGTCATTCTGCTGACGGATAGCGGACAGGAAGCTTATGGAAAGCTTACCGATGTCATGGAGACAGGTCCTAATCAGGTGTTTATTGTTCGCAGGCCCGACGGAAAAGAAGTGCTGATTCCGTCGATCAGAGAATGCATCATTGAGGTAAATCTTGATCAGGCACAGATGAAAGTCAGACTGCTTCCCGGGATGGAGGATTAGAAATGAATTTTTATGTGATGACTCTATTCCCAGAGATGATCGATGCTGTGATGCGCGAGAGTATCATCGGCCGGGCTGTTCAAAATGGCTTACTGTCTGTAAAAACCTATAACATCCGGGATTATGCATTTAATAAACACAGCCGTGTGGATGATTATCCTTACGGAGGCGGCGCCGGAATGCTGATGCAGGCTGAACCTGTCTGGCAGACGTATGAAGCCATTTGCAGAGATGCTGGATGTGATGCTTTGCCGGTTATCTACCTTACACCAAAGGGTCGGACGTTTAGTCAGGATCATGCAGCAAAGATTGCACGCCTTGATCATGTTGTTCTGCTCTGCGGTCATTATGAGGGTATTGATGAACGTGTCCTCGAGGAGATTGTGACAGATGAGATTTCCATCGGAGACTACGTTCTGACAGGCGGAGAGATTCCTGCCATGGCAGTTATTGATGCAGTGGCCCGATTGATCCCGGGAGTGCTGCACAATGACGAGTCTGCGGAAACGGAGAGCTTTTCAAACGGACTGCTTGAATATCCGCAATACACCAGACCGGAAGTATGGCATGACAGGAGTGTGCCTGAGGTTTTACTGTCCGGGCATCACGCCAATGTGGAACACTGGAGACATATGGAAGCATTAAAGGCGACTGCAGTAAGAAGACCGGACCTGATTGATCCTGAGACCCTGACATCACAAGAGCTTGAGGCGGTCTCTGATATCTTGAAAAGATAATGTGATAATGTTAGAATAAATTGTTGTTTAAGGAGGAATCGAAAATGAATGAAATCATTCGTGATATTGAGAAGAAAGAGATGAAGGAGAATCCTTCTGAATTTTGTGTGGGCGATACAGTCCGTGTATATAATAAAATCAAAGAGGGTAACCGCGAGCGTGTACAGGTCTTTGAAGGGACAGTTCTCAAGCGCCAGAACGGCGGCAACAGAGAGACATTTACAGTCCGCAAGAATTCCGGTGGTATCGGCGTAGAGAAGACATGGCCGCTTCACTCCCCGAACATCGAGAAGATTGAAGTGATCCGCCGCGGTAAAGTACGCCGTGCAAAACTTAACTATCTGCGTGAGCGCACAGGTAAACGTGCGAAAGTTAAGGAGCGCGTATTCTGATCGATTGAAAGAGTTGATGGCAAGGCGTCTGCAGCGTGTATGTTGTAAACGCCTTTTTCTTTAGAGGGATTTGAAGATGGCCGGATGGCGAAGGAAAAGAACATACCGGACAGATTACGGCCCGCGGCTGCCTTTCCGCATAGACAGGAGGAAACGGCAGAAGCAGGCGCGTGCATTCCTGAAAAAAAATGAATCAGGTCAAATCTGATCATTTTCATTTTGATGTGAAAAAGATTGCTCTGTGGACATTTCAGATTGTGGTCACAGTCTTAATTGCTTTTGTGTTTGTCTGGTATTTTGGTGTCCACGTCACAAGCATGGACAATGGCATGAATCCGCAGGTCCGCAATCAGCAGACCGTGCTGGTCAACCGGGTGGTTTATAATGCCGCCAGACCCAAAAGAGGCGATATTATCGTTTTCAAACCCAACGGCAACGAAAAAGACCGTTACTACATCAGGCGGATTATCGGAATGCCGGGAGAAAAGATTCAGATAAAAGACGGACTGGTCTATGTGGACGGCGAGAAACTGGATGCATCATATTTGCCTAATTCTATTGCACAACCCGGTCTGGCTGAAGAAGAAATTGAAATCGCCAGTGATGAATACTTTGTGTTAAGCGATAATCAGTATAATTTTGAGGATTCCAGAGCGACGAATATCGGGAATGTCAAGCATTCTGATCTGTATGGGAAAGCGTGGTTCGTTCCGTCCATCTCAAGACAGTTCGGTTTTATCAGATAGGGGATAGCACATGGATACAAAAAGAGATATACAATGGTATCCGGGGCATATGGCCAAAGCGGTGCGCCAGATGAAAGATCAGATGAAATTAGTTGATCTGGTGATTGAAGTCATTGATGCGCGTATTCCTCAGTCTGCCAGAAATCCTGAATTAGAGCAGATTGCACAGGGGAAAAGCCGGTTTTTGATTATGGCCAAAGCCGATCTGGCTGTTCAGTCTGAGACAGAGCGTTGGCTTAAAAGCTATCAGGCAAAAGGCATTGCGGCTGTTGCCATTGATGCAAGGAAAAAGCAGGACATTAAACGAGTTAAAGAAAAGATTCTGCATCTTGTCAAAGAAAAACAGGAGAGGGACCGTAAGAGGGGAATTCGGTTCAGGCCAGTGAGAGCTCTGATTGTCGGCATACCTAATGTCGGCAAATCGACATTAATCAACTCGCTGGCTTCCCGTTCAGTTGCCAAGACCGGCAATAAGCCGGGAGTTACAAAAGGACAGCAGTGGATCAAAAATGCACAGGGCTTTGAGCTGCTTGACACACCGGGTATACTATGGCCCAAGCTTACCGACCGCACAGAAGGAATGCATCTGGCCATGATCGGTACCATGCCTGACACACTCAAGTTTATATCCGAACAGGAGATGGCCATAGAAATGATCCGCTATGGAATCACAGTCTGGCCGGATAAACTGTTCTCAGATTTTGCTGTTAAGGCAGATCAGGAAGAGGCATTATGGCTGCAGGAGGCAGCTGTCCGGCTGCACGCGCTCAAGAGCGGCAATGAGCCGGATATCGATAAAGCAGCAAAAATGATTGTCGACCGATTCAGAAAAGGGGGATTAGGGCCGGTTACTTTGGAGCCGTGTCCCGATTAAAACAGAAGGGAAGCTTTGCAGGTTAAGATGAGTCGTAACAGAGAAAAATCAGTGATAGGCAGTATTATGTCATGGATTCTTTACATTTTGGTAGTGGTAGTTTTATCGCTGCTCTGTGTGACCTTTGTCGCACAGCGCACAAAAGTGATCGGGCAGTCAATGTATCCTTCACTCAACGATGCAGACCAGCTGATTGTCGACAAGATCTCTTACCGTTTCAGTGAACCTGAACGGTTTGATGTGGTGGTTTTTCCATATCGGTATGAGCAGAACAAGAGATATATCAAACGTATTATTGGGCTTCCCGGCGAAACTGTACAGATTATAGACGGAGAAGTATACATTGACGGAGAAAAGCTGAAAGACCCCTTTGGCGAGCAGATCGGTTTGATGGATGATGCCGGAATGGCAGCCGAACCTCTTACCCTTTCCGATGATGAGTATTTTGTTTTGGGTGATAATCGAAACAACAGTAAGGATTCCAGATTTTCAGATGTGGGTCCGATACACAAAGATGAGTTGATAGGAAAGGCTTGGCTTCAGATATATCCGTTTTCGGAATTTGGTTTTGTCAGTCATGGAGAAGAGCAGTGACAAAAAAGGAAGAGCGTGAGGCAAAGCGTCTCGAAAAAATCAGAAAAGAAAAAGAGCGCACGCATCTGATGTACTCGTATGAGCGCGGACAGATGTCCTGCGCTTCTTTCATAGCCGGTGTGGATGAAGTCGGCAGAGGGCCGCTGGCAGGTCCTGTGGTAGCCGGAGCAGTTATCTTACCGGCTGATCATGAGATTATGTGGCTCAATGATTCAAAAAAGCTTTCTGAAAAAAAACGCGAAGAGTTGAATGATGTGATCTGCCGTGAAGCCATATCATGGGGGATCGGCATCGTATGGCAGGATAGAATCGATGAAATCAATATTCTTCAGGCGACGTATGAGGCGATGAGGCAGGCCCTTGAAAAGCTTCATCCACCGGCTGACTTCGTTCTCGTTGATGCCGTCACTATACCTGAGGTGACAGTCCCTCAGCTTCCGATTGTCAAAGGCGATGCAAAGAGTGCGTCTATTGCCGCTGCCAGTATTATTGCTAAAGTATACCGGGATCATTTGATGATGTCTTACGATGCTGAGTATCCGGGATACGGGTTTGCGCGCAATAAAGGGTATGGAACTCGGGAACATATTCAGGCTTTAAAAGAGTGCGGACCAACTGCTCTGCACAGAAAAAGCTTTATCGGGCATTTTATATGAGAGAGATCAAAAAAACTCTGGAAGAATCGAAAGAACCATCACCGGTTCATCGCTGCGCCACAGGTGCTGCCTATGAGCAAATGGCAGTCAGGTATCTGGAGGAAAACGGATACAGGATTCTGGATAGAAATTACAGAATCAGATCTGGAGAGATCGATGTGATAGCAGCTGACGGAGATCAGATAGTTTTCTGTGAGGTCAAATACCGTTCCAGCAAACACGTTGAGAGCGCGTTATCAGCGGTTGACCGGAAAAAACAGGCTAAGATTATCAGGGTAGCCCGGTATTATCTTATGAGACATCAGGCGTTTAGCGATTGTGCTGTTCGTTTTGACGTGGTTGGAATCAATCAACAGGGAGAGATCACACACATTCAGAATGCTTTTGGCGAAACCTGGTAACAGGCAAGTGATTCTTATGCAGGAGAGAGACAATGCAGCTTCATGAATGCAAGACTAAAAATGACAAACCGGTTTTCAGCCTGCTTGAACACGAGGGAGTCAAGTGGCTGACATCCAAGCGTTTTGAAGAGATGACAGGATTCAGGCTGGCTATAGCAACACGATTCGGAGGAGTCAGCAGCGGGATCTATGAGTCCCTCAATTTCAGTGTATCACAGGGAGATGATCCTGATCTTGTGAAGGAAAATTTTGTCCGGTTTGGTCATGCAACCGGCATTCAGGCTGAAAACATGGTGGTATCGCAGCAGACTCATACGACACATCTGCGCTGTTGTACGAAAGAAGACAGAGGCAAGGGTGCTGTGCGCCATAGGGGCTATACGGATGTTGACGGTCTGTACACAGATGAGCCGCGTCTCGGACTGACGATATCTTTCGCTGACTGTGTGCCTGTGTTTTTTGCTGATCCTAAAAAGAAGGTCATAGCGGCGGTCCACTCAGGATGGCGCGGAACAGTGGGAAAAATCGGAAGCAAAATGGCCTTGCTGATGCAGGAGCAATATGGATGCAGCCCTGATGATATTTACGCACTGATCGGCCCCTCCATATGTCAGGACTGTTATGAAGTAGACGAACCGGTTGCCGCGCGCTTCAGGGAAGTCTATAAAGAAGAACAGTGGCCGCTGCTTCTGGTGCAGAGTGAAAAACAGAAAGAAACCGGTCATTATCAACTTGATTTATGGGAGGCAAACCGGATTAATCTGGTCGATGCAGGGGTTTCAAATGACCATATTATCATGACCAATCTTTGCACCTGCTGCAATCCGAATCTCATTTTTTCTCACCGCGCAACCAAAGGCCGGCGCGGTGTAACTGTCGGAACAATATGGATGCCATAGATGGTTTTTCGTGATCTTTTCCTTTACAATCCGGACTGTTTTCGTTATAATAGCTTCTACAGGCGCCAATGTGGCTCAGTTGGTAGAGCAACGCATTCGTAATGCGTAGGTCACCGGTTCGAGTCCGGTCATTGGCTCTATAAAGCCCGTAAATTTTTATTTACGGGCTTTTATGTTTTTTTTATATTGTTTAATTATAGGATAATTGTTTTTTGATCCCGAAGACTTACAATAATCATGTGTAAGAGCATAGATTGATTAATGTGGGGATGTTGAATCATGCGGGATCGAATGATACAATTTATGCGTGGGCGTTACGGGAGTGATGAGCTCGGACGCGTGACCATGTGGGTTTCCCTTATACTTCTGATTGTCTATGCTTTCACAGGGGTTAAGGCACTGGCTGTCATAGCGATACTGGTCATTATTGTGACTGATTTCCGCATTTTATCCCGCAATATTGCGAGGAGATCCGAAGAAAACAGGTGGTTCCTTAAACATACAGCTTTTATTTCAAAGAAGCTTCACCTTGTCAAACAGGATGCACAGGACCGGCGGCACTATCATATATACCGCTGTCCTAACTGCAGACAAAAAATCAGAATTCCAAAAGGGAAAGGGCGCATTGAGATTACGTGCCCCCGCTGTCATATCGAGTTCATAAAGAAGAGTTAAGATATGTATCAAAGACAGTTGGAAGGTATTCTGAATCAAATCAAACAAGATCACATCAAGCCTTCACTGTTATTACATGTGTGCTGCGCTCCCTGCAGCAGTTATGTGCTCGAGTATCTCATCCCGTATTTTTCCATTACTGTTTTTTATTATAATCCTAATATTGCACCCAGCAATGAGTATGCGTTCCGCCTTGAAGAGGAAAAGAGACTGCTCTCACAGCTGCCCGGCGCTGACGGTATTTCCGTTATTGCGCCCCCTTATCATCATGATGCTTTTCTTAAAGCGGTTAAAGGACTTGAGATGATCCCGGAAGGCGGAGAGCGGTGTGCTGCATGTTTCAGACTGAGGCTTTCAGAGGCGGCATGTTATGCTGCACGCAATAGATTTGATTACTATACAACGACGCTCTCGATCAGCCCTCTTAAAAATGCCGCGCTTCTCAACCAGATTGGTCAGGAAGAGGCAGAGCGGTACGGGATATCGTTTCTTCCGTCGGATTTCAAGAAGAAGGACGGATTCAAACGTTCAATCGAGTTGTCAAAAATGTATGAGCTATACCGGCAGGATTATTGCGGATGTGAGTTTTCAAAACGCGAACGCATAAACAAGTCGGGTGACATTCAGGAAAGGAAATAATCATGGCACAACTATGGGGCGGCCGGTTCACCAAAGAGACAGTACAGGAAGTGTTTGATTTCAATCAATCATTTTCTTTTGATAAACGCTTGTTAAAGCACGATATACAAGGAAGTATCGCGCATGTCAGGATGCTGGCCAAACAGAAGATTATCAGTGAGAATGACGCGGCATTAATAAAAGGCGGACTCGAGTCAATTAATGATGATGCTGCCGGCGGTAAGCTTGATTTTTCGGACGGATATGAGGATGTTCACAGCTTTGTTGAAGCGCTTTTAATTAAACGTATCGGCGATGTGGGCAAAAAGCTGCACACAGGGCGCAGCCGTAATGATCAGGTTGCTCTTGATATGCGGTTATACACACGCGATGAGATTGATGAGATTTCCAGTTTGCTCTATGAACTTCTTGCGCTGATCGTTTCATTAATGAAACAGCATAAAACGACTGTAATGCCCGGCTTTACACATCTTCAGAAGGCACAGCCTGTCACTTTGGCACATCACCTTGGCGCGTATTTTGAAATGTTCAGAAGAGACAGGATGCGCCTTGCGGATATCAGAAAACGGATGAATCTCTGCCCGCTAGGATCCGGAGCACTGGCTGGGACAACCTATCCGCTTGACCGCGCTTATACTGCGAGTCTTCTTGGTTTTGACGGCGTGATGACCAACAGTATGGATGGCGTGTCAGACCGGGATTATCTGATTGAATTTCTCGATGCCATGGCCATTATTATGATGCATTTAAGCCGTTTCTGCGAAGAGATGATTACATGGAACAGTGATGAATACCGTTTTATTGAGATGGATGACGGATACAGTACGGGCAGCAGCATTATGCCGCAGAAGAAAAATCCAGATGTCGCAGAATTGATCCGGGGTAAATGCGGGCGTGTATACGGTGCACTGACAGGCCTTCTTACGACGATGAAATCTCTGCCTCTTGCTTACAATAAAGATATGCAGGAGGATAAAGAGGGGGCTTTTATGGCGATGGATACAACAGCTGTTTGCCTGCGGTTGTTTACCGGCATGCTGGCTACGGTGCATGTCAACGAGAAGCGGATGCGGGACAGCGCCAGCCATGGCTTTACAAATGCGACGGATGTGGCTGACTATCTGGTTAAAAAAGGCGTCTTTTTCCGTGATGCGCACCGTATTGTAGGTGAATTGGTTCTGTATTGTATCGAAGAGAAAAAAGGTCTCGGTGATCTGACCTTGGATGAATTTGCCAAATTCAGTGATATAATCGAAAATGATATCTATGAAGCAATTGACTTGGATACATGTGTCCGGGAACGAAATACAGTCGGCGCGCCTGGTATAGAAGCAATCGAAGAAGCGATCGGCTCATACGAATTGTATTTGAAGGAGGGAAGATAAGATGATGAAATTAGAAAAAAAGTTAAAAGTTGGAGTGCTTGGAGCTACAGGAATGGTCGGTCAGAGATTTCTGGCTCTTCTTGAAAACCACCCCTGGTTTGAAGTTACGGCAATAGCGGCATCTGCACGTTCGGCAGGCCAGACATATGAAGAAGCAGTCGGAGGCCGGTGGAAGCTTGAAGTGCCCATGCCTGACAAATACAAAGAAATGGTCGTCTGCGATATGCATGATATTGAAACAGTTGCCGCTGATGTTGATTTTGTGTTTTGTGCTGTCGACATGAGCAAAGAAGAGATCAGGGCGATCGAAGATGCCTATGCAAAAACAGAGACACCGGTGGTTTCCAATAACAGCGCACACCGCTGGACACCGGATGTCCCCATGGTTGTGCCGGAGATCAATCCTGAGCATTTCGATGTGATTCCTTTCCAGAGAAAGAGACTGGGGACAACCCGCGGCTTTGTTGCAGTTAAACCCAACTGTTCTATTCAGAGTTATGCTCCCGCCATCAGTGCGTGGATGAAGTATGAGCCGACACAGGTGGTTGCCTGCACTTATCAGGCAATTTCCGGTGCAGGAAAGACCTTTGAAAGCTGGCCTGAGATGGTTGAAAACGTGATTCCCTACATAGGCGGTGAAGAGGCCAAGAGTGAACAGGAACCGCTGCGCATCTGGGGGCATATTGAAGACGGCGTCATCGTAAAAGCACAGGCACCGGTGATTACATCACAGTGCATCCGTGTTCCGGTTGTCAATGGACATACGGCGGCTGCTTTTGTCAATTTCAAGCAGAAAGTTGAGAAGGAGCAGCTGATCGAAGACCTGAGAAACTTCAGCGGTCTGCCTCAGAAAATGGACCTGCCGAGTGCACCGAAGCAGTTTATTCAGTACTGTGAAGAAGATGACCGTCCGCAGGTGAAGCTTGACGTTAACTACGAAGGCGGCATGGGCGTTTCAATCGGGCGTTTGCGTGAGGATCTTATCTTTGATTACAAGTTTGTCGGCCTGTCCCACAACACACTGCGCGGTGCTGCCGGCGGTGCTATGCTCTGTGCAGAGTCACTGGTTGCTCTGGGATATATTGAAGCCAAATAAACCGTCGAAAAGTGTCGATTTTTTCTGATAGAAATCGGATTGCATATTTGGTAAAATTGAACATAAGATCAGACAAAACGAAGTGATTGAAAGCGGACAGGGACCTTAAGAAGCAGTTCAAACTGATGAGGAGAGATAAGAGATGGCAAACGAAGAAAAATTAAAAGCATTGGACGCGGCCATTGCCAAACTGGAAAAAGATTACGGTAAGGGAACGGTCATGCGGCTCGGTGACGCAAAGGCCGATACGACGATTGAGGCGATCCCGACCGGCTCCATGAGCCTGGATATCGCACTCGGAGTCGGCGGTATTCCGAAAGGACGTGTGATCGAGATTTACGGTCCTGAATCCAGCGGCAAAACAACGGTTGCTCTGCACGTCATCGCAGAGGCACAGAAACTGGGCGGCATTGCAGGATTTATTGACGCTGAGCACGCACTGGATCCTGTGTACGCTAAAAATATCGGCGTTAATATCGATGACTTATATATCTCGCAGCCTGATTCAGGAGAACAGGCTCTGGAGATCTGTGAGACGATGGTGCGCTCCGGTGCAATGGATCTGATTGTTGTGGACTCTGTAGCGGCATTGGTTCCGCGTCAGGAGATCGACGGCGATATGGGTGATGCGCATGTTGGACTGCAGGCGCGGCTGATGTCACAGGCGCTCAGAAAGCTCACACCGGTGATCAGCAAATCTCACTGTGCTGTCATTTTTATCAATCAGCTCCGCGAAAAAGTTGGAGTTGTCTATGGCAATCCGGAAGTGACAACCGGAGGCAGAGCGCTTAAGTTTTATGCGTCTGTCAGGATGGATGTGCGCAGGACGGAAACACTCAAAGCCGGCGGCGAGATGATCGGCAATCATGTCCGCGTCAAAGTCGTTAAGAATAAAGTGGCGCCTCCCTTTAAAGAAGCTGAGTTTGATATCATGTTCGGAGAAGGAATTTCATCTGAAGGAGATCTGGTAGATCTGGCTGTCAAGCTGGATCTGATCCAAAAGAGCGGCTCATGGTATGCTTACAACGGAGAAAAGATCGGCCAGGGGCGCGAGAAGGCAAAAGAATTCCTTGCTGACCACCCCGAAGAGATGAGTGAAATTGCCGACAAAATCCGGGAGTACTATAAGATCGGTGAGTATTCCGATGGTAAGAAAGATGCGGACTCATCTGATGTGACAGAAGAGTAGTCTTATATGCAGATTATTGAGATTCAGTTTTTGACAAAAAAGAAAGCGAAGGTCCTGTTTGATTCAGGATCTTCGCTTGTGCTTTATACCGGAGAGATAAAAAAACTGGGCTGGCAGGAAAATGATCATATACAAGAGGAGCAGTACCGGAAGGTTCGTACTGAAACGGTTGAAAAAAGAGCGAAGCTTTATGCAATGCATCTGCTTCAGGATCAGGACAGAACAGAAAAAGAATTATTGGACAAACTAAAGAGAGCAGAATATGATCAGCAGATTGCACAGTCAGCGCTTGATTATGTAAAAAAATTCGGTTATGTAGACGACAGCCGTTATGCAGAACACTTTGTCAGCCGAAATAAAGGAGTAAAAAGCAGACAGGTGATCAGACAGGAACTGAAAAAACGCGGGGTTGACGCCTATATCATCGAAGATGTTTTGGATGAGCACCTCGATGATCGTGATGAAGAGTATGCTGTGTACAGACTCTTGAAAAAAAGGAGGTATCAGCCTGATCGTGATGCAGATGAAGACTCTGTCAAAGCTTCAAAAGAGAGGGATAAGCAGTTGAGGTATCTGGCTTCCAAAGGTTTTTCATATGCAAAAGTAAAATATGTATTTGAGCACTGGAGTGATTTTGATTAGATAGGAGCATATATGATATACAAGGATTTTAAAGACAAAAAACTCTCCGCACTCGGTTTTGGCGCCATGCGCCTGCCTGTAGTGGAAGGCCGGGAAGCCGAGGTCAATCGCGAGCTGACCAGGCAGATGGTCACAAAAGCTATGGACAGCGGGATCAATTATTATGATACGGCATGGGGATATCATGAGGGGAACAGCGAGCTTGTGATGAATGAAGCGCTTGCGGCCTATCCGCGTGAGTCATATTATCTGGCTGACAAGTTTCCCGGTTATGATTTGGCTAATATGTCCAAGGCACAGGAGATATTTCATGAACAGATGAAAAAGTGCGGGACCGATTATTTTGATTTTTATCTGTTTCACAATGTCTGCGAGATGAATATAGATGAATATCTGAATCCCGAACATGGTCTGCTTGAGTTTTTTCTTCAGATGAAGGCAGAGGGGCATATACGGCATCTCGGGTTCTCCTGTCATGGCAGAGCAGGGACACTGAGAAGGTTTTTAGAGGCTTATGGTGAACATATGGAATTCTGTCAGATTCAGCTGAACTGGTTTGACTGGTCATTCCAAAATGCCAAAGAATCTGTTGATATTCTGAAGGAATATGACCTGCCGATCTGGGTAATGGAGCCGGTGCGCGGGGGAAGACTGCTGAATTTAGATGAGAAATACACTGTCAGATTAAATGAGATGCGTCCGGATCGTTCGCTGGCAGACTGGGCGTTCCGGTTCCTGCTTGGAATCGATTCTGTCACGGTGGTATTATCCGGCATGTCAGACATGGAACAGTTGACAGAAAATATTGATATTTTCTGTGACGAAACGAAACTGTCTGCAGAAGAAAACAACACACTTATTGAAATTGGTGAAGAAATGGGCAAAACGGGAACGCTCCCGTGTACAGCCTGCCGCTACTGCACCAGCCATTGTCCGCAGGGACTGGATATACCTGATCTGATATCGATGTACAATCAGGTGCTTTTCAAGAAGGGCGAGGCAGATTTTATCTCCACATTTGCGGCCAAGTCACTGGATGAGGATAAACAGCCTTCAGCATGTCTGCACTGCCATTCATGCGAGCCTCTGTGTCCGCAGCAAATTAAGATCTCGGACGCCATGCAGGGGTTTGAAGATGCCATAAACGCTTTCTTTGCGCAATAGGGCAGCTTTTTCGTTTGTCCGGTTAAACAAGAACTATAAAAGCGCCGGATCCTTATTGGTCCGGCGCTTTTGATAAAGTATCGGAGTGACAAGATTTGAACTTGCGACCTCTCGGCCCCCAGCCGAGCGCGCTACCAAACTACGCCACACTCCGAAGTTGATTATT
>CADBOU010000141.1 GCA_902796355.1 uncultured Lachnospiraceae bacterium | reverse complement strand
GCATTGATCAGAGCCGGTGCGGAGTCGTTGTCAGCCGGCTCGCCGATACCTTTGGCACCATACGGTCCAAGGCCGCCGCCAGACTCAAGAACGACATCCTCAAGATCCGGAACGTCGACTGTTGTCGGGATCAGATAGGAATCATAGCTGTTGGAACCAGCCTGACCATTCTCCCAGGCAAGATCCTCTGTGGTTGCCCACAGTGAGTGGTAAACAGCGCCGCCTTCGAGCTGGCCTTCATAAGAGTTGCGGTTCAGGCAACGTCCGGCATCAGCACCGATGACCATACGCAGGATCTCAAACTGACCTGTCTCTTCGTCAACAGCAACCTCAAAGCCCTTCGCTGTGTAAGTCATATCCGGGTTGACACGGCCGCGGATGTTGTTCAGCGTCGGAACTTCTGAGAACGGAGCATTGAACTGTGCAATACACTCGAGGCATCCACCGTCGTTGGAGAGGTTATTGACAACTTCTACAAACGGCATAAAGATGTCAGCGTTGTCGCGGAAGTAAACCTTGTGATCGCCGAAGCGCAGCTGCTCAGCCGGGATATCCATCAGCATGGATGCTTCGTCAAGCAGACGCTCTTTCATGATCTTGCAGGCCTTCAGTGTTGCGTTACCGGACATGTACAGCTGACGTGTCGCTGTTGTGGTACCGCAGAGCGGTGTCAGGTGTGTATCCATGATGAACGGCATAACTTCCATGATGTCGATACCGAACTCCTCAGCGCAGATCTCTGCAATAGAACCTGCCTGGCCAGCGCCCAGATCCGGCACACCGGCGCGGACGGTGACAGTGCCGTCAAGCTCGAGACGGACAGACACACGGCTGGAGTCGTGCAGGAATGTCATACGGCCGGTAACCATGTGACCCATGGCAAGACCGCGGCCTACGCGGCGGCCGTCCGGAAGACGCTCCGGCATCGGCTTGCTTGTCAGCTGTTTGTAAACGCCGTCGAGGACTTCTTCCATAGCGACATAACCTTCCGGAATATAACCGGTCGGAAGCGGATCGCCATTGTGTACACAGTTCTTCTTCATAATCTCATACATCGGCATGTCGAGCGCTTTAGCCAGCTTGAACATCTGGCGGTTGTAAGCGAAGTTGACCTGCGGGCCGCCAAATCCACGGTTAGCGGATGAGGAGGTGTTGTTTGTGAAGCAGGATCTGACATGTGTGGATGTATTCGGGATCACAAGCGGACCCATTGACGCATATGTTGAATACATATGTACCCACGGTGTACACAGTGTGTAAGCACCGCCGTCCATCACGATCTCAGCAGACTGAGCGATGATGGTACCGTCTTTCTTAGCGCCTGTCTTGTAGTGCAGGAACTCCGGATTACGCTTGGAGTGTGTATCCATACATTCCTCACGACTCCAAACCAACTTGACCGGTCTGTGTGTGGCCTGAACAAGCAGGGCGATATGTGTCTCAACCGTGATATCCTCCTTGCCGCCGAAGCCGCCGCCCATCATACAGGACATGTTGCGCAGATGGATGTGATCAAGGCCCAGAACCTTTGCGATCGTACGATAGTGCTCAAGCACCTGTGTACCGACGCGCAGAGTGATAACACCGTTCTCATCGATCCAGCCGATACCGCTTTCTGTCTCCAGATAGCAGTGATCGTGCGGCGATGTATAATAATCTTCCTCGATGATGACATCGCACTCATCCCAGGCGCTGTCCACGTCACCGGATTTGATGTTGGTCTCCATAATCAGGTTGGAGTCATCCTCGCTTGTGACGAGATATTCATCTTTGAGCGCTTCACGCGGATCGAAGACACCCGGCTGTACATCGTAGTCGATCTCGATCAGCTTACATGCCTCTTCTGCGATCTCTTCTGTCTCGGCAGCAACCAGTGCGATGGCATCGCTCTTGCAGCGAACCTTGCCGGAAGAAAGTGCTTTGTAAAGACCCTCAAATCCGCCGCCGACATCACGCATCTGACCGAACTTCGTAATATCTGCATTCTGATGAACGTCATCAGCTGTCAGGACAGCCTTAACGCCCGGAAGAGCTTTCGCCTTGGATGTGTCAATGCCTTTGATGATCGCAGCCGGATAATCGGAGCGCTTCACCTTGGCATAAAGCATCTGCGGTACATCGATATCATCGCTGTAGCGCTGCAGACCTCTTGCTTTTGCAATGGCATCATGACGCGGTACTCTGGTTCCCACTAGTCTGTAATTAGGTTGAATTCTTGCTTCTGCCATTAGATTTCACCCCTTTCCATCTCCAGTGCAACCTTCTCGATTGCATCAATGATCTTCTGATAGCCTGTGCAACGGCAAAGGTTGCCGGATACATAGTTGCGGATCATCTTGCGATCCGGGTTGCCGATATTCTTCAGATAACCCACACCTGCGACGATGAATCCCGGGATGCAGAATCCGCACTGAACAGAACCGCACTCTACAAATGCATCCTGCAGACGGGCTGCAAGTTTGTCATTTTCGCCAAGTCCCTTGTCTGTCCATACTTCATGTCCCTCGCATGCTGCAGCCAGTGTCACGCAGCTCTTGACAGCATCACCATCTAAAAGAACTGTACATGTACCGCACTCACCGATCTCGCAGCCGCACTTGACATCATAATTGTAATTCGCCCGGAGCGCCTTAAGAAGCGTATCTTCCGGATTGATTGTATAGGTAACGTCTTCGCCGTTAACCTTCAGATTGACTTTAATTTTCTCTGCACTCATGATTACGCCTCCTCCTGCTTGCACAGCATGCACTCACCAAATGCGGCTTTACGTGCAGCTCTCTTCGTCAGAACCGGAATCAGCTCACGTCTGTACTCGCCGGAAATCCAGTTGGAAAGTCTCGGTTTCTTTCTCGGGCTGATATCTTCCTGAATAACCTTATACATGGTCTCTTCAAGAGCTTTATCGCTGTTCAGATCAACGCCAACCATGGCTTCTTCAGCTTTGTAGGCACGCGCTGCCTTCGGTCCGGCATTGCCGACACCGATACGGCACCATTTAACAATGCCCTTGTCATCCACTTCGATGGATACGGCGGAGCCGGCCATGGACAGCGCCATGCTGCGGCGGCGGCCATACTTCATGTAAGCAGAATGCGGCTGAGACTTGAAAGTAAACTTCGCGATCATCTCGTTTGGTCCGCAGGCTGTACGACCTGGTCCGAGAAGCATCTCGCTCATCGGCACCTCGCGCTCGCCGTCCTTGTTGACGATCGTGACAACTGCGTCTAAGCAAAGGAGTGACGGAAGTGTGTCACCAACTGTGTTGCAGCGGCCGACATTGCCACCGATGGTTGCGCTGTGACGGTTTGTCGGATCAGCAAAAAACTGAGCAGCGCCCCACAGACATGGAGCATGTTCCTTCAGAATATCTGAACTCTCGATGTCGGAAAGCCTGGTCAGTGCGCCAACGGTCACGGTGTCGCCTTCAAGCTTGATTCCCCGAAGCTCTTCGATGTCACGGATGTTGACAAGTGTCAGATCGTTCCACTTGCCGTCGCGGATCATCAGCATCGCATCCGTACCACCGGCAACAAGCTTACACTTATCGCCAAGCTCAGCGAGGACATCGACCGCTTCCTGAACGGTCTTTGCGTTCACAAACTTGAACTCTTTCATGTATGTTGCCTCCTTTCGATCCCAACTTACATATTGGGATACCTTACAAGTATTCTCATTATAATAATGATGGTAATACAAACTGTCATGGAGAAACGTGGCTGAAGCCACATTTCTCCATTATGTAAAAGGTATTACACCCTCTTACCGTTTTTAGCATCCTCACATGCTGCAAGGATGGCCTGAACGATGGCCTGATATCCGGTGCAGCGGCAGTAGTTGCCACGCATATAGTCGCGGACGAAATCCTCGTCAGCATCCGGATTCTCGCGGACACAGGCTGTGCCGGCCATCGCCATACCCGGTGTGCAGAAACCGCACTGGATAGCTGCTTTATTGACCAGCTCTTCCTGCACTGCGTTCAGCTCGCCGTCAACGACAAGTCCTTCAGGAGTTGTAATCTCCCAGCCGTCGGCTGCTACAGCCGGAACGAGGCAGCTCATGACTGAGCGGTCTCCCTTGAGGACTGTGCAGGCACCACATTCAGCGATACCGCAGCCATACTTTGCGCCTGTCAGAAACAGCTTGTCGCGCAGGACATTTAACAGTAATTCATTGCTTTTTACGGTCAGCTTCTGAGGCTTACCGTTTACAATTAATGTAATCTCATGCATGCTCATGCCAGTTCACCTCCGCTGTTCTCCCATGCTTTTTCCAGAATCTCCTTGGCAATCAGGTGAGCCATCTCTTTACGGTACTCAGCTGTTGTGCCGTGGTCGCCGATCGGTTTGACAAAGTCATGCACCTTCTGGGCGGTCTCTTCGATCAGCGCAGCGCTCATCTTCTTGCCGGCAAGCTCAGCAGAGATATCGCCGAGGAACAACGGCTTCGGAGCAACTGAGCCCATCGCCATGCGGCAGTCTTTAATCGCATCGCCGTCGCGCTTGATCACGCAGGAGATGCTGACCTTCGCGATGTCAGGGCGGACACGGGCCATCTTTGTGAAGGCCGCGCCTGTATTCTCTTCCGGTGCCGGAAGGATGATCGCTGTGAGGATCTCATCTGCTTCCATCACGGTAACGCCGGGCTTTAAGAAGAACTCTGTCGCATCAACCGTGCGCACACCCTTCTTGCTCTTGAGTTCAACACAGGCGCCGTAGCACATGCACGGACCTACTGTGTCAGCAACCGGTGAAGCGTTGCAGAAGTTGCCGCCGATGGTTGCCATGTTGCGGACAGATACAGATGCCATCAGGTGCATCGCCTCAGAGAGGATCGGATACATTGCGATCACGTCTGCATTTGTCTCGAGATTCCAGATCTTCTCAGCCGCGCCGATGCGCAGGCCGCCGTCTGCTGTCTTATCAACACCGTAGAGATCCTCGATCCCGTTGATGTCCATCATGATATCCATCCCGAGGTCTGCGCCCATCTTAAGCTTGACTAAAAGATCGGTGCCGCCGGCATAGATTTTTACGTTTTCTTTCTCAGCCAGAATGTCCAGCGCCTCATCAAGAGAAGCGGGTTTGACATAATCATATTCGGCTTCGATAACTTTTGTATTCATCGCACCCATTATTTTCCCTCCTTCTCTTTCAGTGCAGCCAGAACCTTCTCCGGTGTGATCGGAAGCTCTGTAAAGCGGATCCCGATCGCATTGTAGACTGCATTCGCGATACATGCCTGGACAGAAGCCAGAGCGGCCTCGCCGATACCCTTTGCGCCAAACGGGCCGGTCGGCTCGTAAGTGTGGCAGAGGTTGACATCCATCTGCGGGATGCTCGGCATCTCAACGGCTGTCGGTGTCTTGTAGTCGACCAGCAGACCCTTGTTCATCAGATGGCCTGTCTCCGGATTTGTCTCCAGATTCTCGTAGCAGGTGTAGCCATAGCCGCGGTTCCAGGAGCCAACGAGCTGACCCTTGACCAGATCCGGATTGAAGGCTGTACCGCAGTCACCGTAGATCAGGACGCGCGGGAACTTGATGATGCCGGTGTACGTGTCAACTTCGCATTCGCAGAAGTGGATCGTGAAACACGGCGGCGCGTTCTTCTGACGATAACTCTCGGAGTGAACGAGTGTGCCCCAGCTCATGATCCAGGCCTTGCGGGCGATCTCGTTAAATGTCATGCTCTTGGTCGGATAGCCCTTGACCTGTACGCGGCCCTGATGCTCGACTGGATCCATGACAACTTCCAGATCCTGTACGTTCTCATCCATCATGCGGCCAGCATACTCAAAGAGCTTCTCCTTCACCTTGATGGCTGCATTGCGGGCAGCACCGCCGCCGCAGTAGACGCCACGGGTCGCGTGTGTACACACATCGTAACCGGTGTTCATCGTATCAGCCGGTGAGAGGCCGACCATATCAAGCGGCACGCAGAGCACTTCTGCTACGATCTTGCGCAGCGCATCCCATGTTCCGCCGCCGTGGTCAGTGACCGGTGTCACCAGGTCGACAGAGCCGTCCTCGTTGATCTTGACTGTTGCGAAGGAGTAGTCGATAACCTCGCCTTCCTTCGGGCCGCCGGTACCGGAGCAGTGGAATCCGCGGGCAACGCCCATACCTCTGCGGTAACGGCCGGTCTTGTCTTCCGGTTTGCCGCGGTCAGCAAAACCAAACTTCTTGCTTCCGTCGATCAGGCCTTCCTCTGTACCGCTGGACTTGATGATCGAGCGGATTGTCGGACCCTGTGCCCAGAACTCATCACCGATTGAACGCATGTTCTTTAAGCGGAACTCAATCGGATCAAATCCCATCTCATCGCAGATGATATCGATCATGCTTTCGATGGCGAAATTGATCTGGGGATTGCCGTACCCCTGCATGGCGCAGCAGGGCGTTTTGTTTGTGTAAACAGCGGTGCCCTCGAAGGCGATGTTGCCCTGGTATTTATACAGAGAGGCAAACCAGCCGGAGGTACAGCCCATAAAGGGAAGGGGCTGCACCTGGTGCGCGCCGAAATCCACCAGCGCCTTTACATGGCCGGCGGTAATAACGCCATCGTTGGTCACGCCG
>CADBOU010000140.1 GCA_902796355.1 uncultured Lachnospiraceae bacterium | reverse complement strand
GTATGACTCCCAGTACAGTCTGTGGGTCAACAAGAGTGACAATCAGGAGTTTATGCTGGATAAAGTTAAAAACGGAAAGTCTCTGACAATCTGCGGCGTGGTCAAGCCGGAAGATCCGGAGTCAATCTCTATGCTCTCACCCGGCATCGCCTACATGCCGCAGCTGGAGCAGGTGATCATGACAGAGTCTGCCGGCAGCGAGATCGTCCAGGATCAGCTTGCACGCTCTGACATCAATGTTTTTACCGGCAAAGCCTTCGGCGATGAGGAAAATGCTTTTGACATGTCCTCCATCATCTCTGTCGATGAAAACGCCATGAGAAATGCCTTTAAATTCAACCCGAATGCCTTCAGTAATCTGGACCTGTCCGGCATTGCCCGGAGCATGACAGGGATTCAGGTCGATCCATCTGCCTTTGAGGGAATCGATATGGCAGCTGTCGCACAGAGCATTGACGTCGACGTCAATACGGACGCCATCACGCAGCTGGTCACTGCGCTGGTCAATGGCTATATCGCACAGGTATCACCCACCATCGACCCGGAAAATCCGCCGGATACCGAGACAATCATCTCCGGCCTGATCAACTATGCAATGAGTGCGCAGGGGCAGGCAATCATTGCGGCCAACGCCGGCAACATCACAGACCTGAACACTCTGCAAAGCCAGCTCAACGCTGCCCTGGCAAAGCAAATCTCCGGTGCCTCTGAAAAGATGATGCAGGAATACTTTGCCGCTGCCCTCTCCAGTATGAGCAGCGCCCTGAGCAGTCAGCTGGCCGCCCAGATGCAGAATGCTTTTTCCTTTGACGCCAATGCCTTTAAAAATGCCATCAAGCTGAATATGGACGCAGACAGTCTGCAGGATATGATGACCTCCATGGCAGCCTCCGGCCAGGCCAGCTACGACGATAATCTGCGCGCACTCGGCTTTGCCCGCGAGGATACGCCCTCTGCTGTCTATATTTACCCGAAAGACTTTGACCATAAAGAATCGATCACCAAGATCATCAGCAAATACAATGACCGGATGAAGAAAGCCGGTGAAGAAGAAAAAGTCATCACTTACACGGATGCGGTCGCGGCACTCATGGGATCGGTCACCAACATCATCGATACCATCTCCTATGTGCTGATCGCCTTCGTCGCCATCTCACTGATCGTCTCATCGATCATGATCGGTATCATCACGTATATCTCTGTGCTCGAGCGCACCAAGGAGATCGGTATCCTGCGCGCAATCGGCGCTTCCAAGCGCAATATCTCACAGGTTTTCAACGCCGAGACATTTATCACCGGCCTTCTGGCAGGACTGATCGGCATCCTCCTTTCGCTCCTGCTGCTGATCCCGGGCAACTATGTGATCCACCACGTCCTTGACCATCCGGATGTCACGGCCTATCTGCAGCCTGCAAGCGCGCTGATCCTGATCGTCCTGAGCGTCATCCTGACGCTGATCGGCGGATTTATCCCGGCCCGCTCCGCTGCGAAGAAGGACCCGGTCACCGCCCTCCGCACTGAATAGACAGCACTCCGCTTTTCCTGCTAATCGGCTCCTGCGAGCCCGCAGCCTCTGCTCTTGCTGCGCTCCCGCGCCTCCAGGTGATCAGCGATAATCTCAAACATGTTCCACAGTGCATAAAAGATCGTCGCGACAGAGACAAACGCGCCGATCAGAGCCAGCATTAATCCGATTGATTCCATGATCATTCCTCCTGTAAAATCCTGTTAATTCTTTACAGAAAGAACGATAACAAAAGGGTTGTGCATTTATCTGCACAACCCTTTTCGCTCTTTTCATGCAGGCGATTACCGCTGCTTATACTTACTCATCCCACCCGTCATAGAACCGGTAAATCACCATAATATTGCGGACAAACTCACCGTCCTTCAGGTCGATATCCTCCTCATCACTGATAAAAGGCATCACCGGCTCGTCCTCTTCAAACTCTGCCGTAATCCAGCCTTCCATCGCATAGCGGGCTTCATCGAGGCACTCATCCAGTGTAACGCCGTCTGCCTCGCACATCTCAAGGTCAGGAAAGCGCGCGTGATAACCGTTTTCAGTCTGATTGATAATCGCGGGATAAATAAATGTCATCTTGTCTCCTTATTGTTTTTACAAACTCCAAAAACCCGTCCCGGTTTCCGGGTCGTGCTTTCTTTTAATTACGCCTCCGATGACAGGCCGAAGCTCAATCTCAGCCGTATAGGACACCGTGATCGCCTTCATATGTCCTGCTGCCATCGCATGCTGCTCTCCCTCTTTGTAAGAGAAGACGGCATGTGTATGGTGGTAATACTGCCCTTCATCATCTGTGATCACATTGCCTGTCAGAGATACCAGTTCCAGCATCCCGGTCAGAACCTGTGTTTCAAAGTCATTCTTTTCCGGGATATACGTCTGAATCTGTGCCTCGCTGCAGCCGCCGATTCCGCTGAAGACGGCCGATCTGATCTGCTCTTTGCGGCAGACCTCAAGAACCGACGAGATGATCTCATCACCTCTGTCAGCCCTCACATAATACGTATCTCCAAACTTTTTATACTCCATGGCCTACCTCAGATCAACGACTTTTTTATTTATTATAGTTAAAAAACCAAAGAAATGGAATGACCTTCATGCGGATTAAAGTGCTCCTTTCGGGCAGTTCCTCACACACTCCATGCACAGGATACATTCAGTTCCGTTTTCACGCTTTCTTGAATTGTCGGTCACATCCACATTCATCGGACATACCCGCCTGCACTTGCCGCAGGATATACATTTTTTCTTGTCACATTTCACCCGTATAAAAGCAAAATAGCTCATCGGTTTCAGAAACACCGTGATCGGGCAGATATATTTGCAGAAGGCCCGGTTATCCTTAAACACAAACGCCAGGATAATACCGGCAGCATAGTACAGGACATTGCCGATAATAAATGCCCAGAACATGATCTTCTCGATATTTCCAACGCGGGCAAGAAATAGTGCAGCCACGAAAACCAGCGATACTGCAAAGGTTATATATCTTATCCAGCCAAGCTTCTTTCGCGGCTGCTGCGGCGTTTTATAGGGCAAGAAATCAAGAATCATCGCGGTCCAGCAGGCATACCCGCACCATCCTCTTCCGAAAAGCAGCGGCCCGAATATCTTTGCGACCGCATAGTGGATCGTTGCCGCTTCAAACACACCGGTAAACAAGTAGTACCAGAAGCCTTCGATCTGCATGTTTTCACGGCAGATAAGCCCCAGATATACCAGCATGTACAGTCCTACAAGCAGCTGCACGATTCTCCTTGCATGCTTATAGTTCCTGATAAACAGAAACATACCCAGTGCGATCGAGCAGCCGATATAACTGAAGTTGAGAAGATAAAAGAGATTGCCTTTGGTCACATACAATGTAATGGCTATCGCCTCAAAAACAGCCAGGATCATGATAGGTGGTACATATTT
>CADBOU010000139.1 GCA_902796355.1 uncultured Lachnospiraceae bacterium | reverse complement strand
GATGGACAGGCCGAGGCCGGAACTTCCGTATTTGCTGGTACTGGAAGCATCTTCCTGTGCAAATGTATCAAAAATATGCGGCAAAAAGTCCTCGCTCATGCCGATGCCGTTGTCCTTGATAACAAAACTCATCGTACTCTTGCCGTCATACTGCGCCTTGCGCTCCACTTCAAGATTTACCGTGCCGCCGGCCGGTGTAAACTTGACAGCATTACCGAGAATATTGATGAGGACCTGGCGCAGCTTCATGTTGTCGCCGATGTAGTAGTCATCGACTTTGCCGTTGATGTGGCACTGATATTCAAGCCCCTTATCCTGACACTGTCCGGAAAAAATCGTATTGACTGCACCGAGAAGCTTACGGAAGGAGAACTCTTCATTTTTCAAGGTAAACCGTCCCGACTCAATCCGCGACATATCAAGGATATCATTGATCAGGCCCAGCAGATGCTCAGCGGAATCGCCGATCTTCTCCAGATATCCCTTGGTCTTCTCCGGCGTCTCAGGATCATTTAACGCGATGTTGTCAAGACCGATGATCGCATTCATCGGCGTGCGGATCTCATGGCTCATGTTGGATAAGAAAGTTGTCTTAGCTTTATTGGCCTGCTCGGCCGTCGCCAGTGCATCGCTGAGAGCCTGCTGCTGATCCATTGACCGGCGCATCTCGGCATCGATCACGGAAAAGCCCATCCCGACTGCGTGTACGAGACCGTCGTCACGGTCTTCGATAAGACGCACACCGGCCGCACGGATCATCTCATAGTATTCTTTGCCTCCGCGATTGACCAGATACCGGTAGGCAGCAACCTTTTCATGAGAAAGCTCCTCGCGCAGATAATCGGGCTCGATAAACTTCATGAACCCCTCGCGATAGGTTTCCGAGACAGCGCGCTGCGCATATTTTTTAAATGCTTCGTAATACGGGAAGTGTGCTCCCTGCTTGTACCCATCTTCATCCTTCGGATCCTCGCGGTAGCAAATCGCCTCATCCTTATCGAGATCCACATGATAGACACTGCGGTAGTCGGTCGCCATCGCTGTGATCATGTTGCCTTGCTGAGTCCTGAGCTTTTCTTCCTCAAGGAGCTTTTCCTGCAGCGCCAGACGCTGCTCCATCTCTTCCTGCTTGACGCGGTTTTCCGCCTCCACAGTCTCCTGCTGCAGGCGCAGCGCCGCATTGCGCCGGCTCTGAGCAATGATAAATCCGAACATCGCAAGAAGCGCGAGGACCGTCAAGAGTGATTGGATGATGCTGCGGTTGATAATCCCGCCTGAGATCGGGCTGATTCTCTCGCTGATGACGCTCTCTCTGATCAGATAGGTCAGACGCCAGTCTGTCCCGCTGACCGGCACATAGCTGAGTGTCTCGCGGATCCCGTTGTAGGTAAAAGATACTTCGCCGGGCAGCCCTTCCTGGAAATTAGTTAAAAATGAATCGTAGGAATACTTTTTCTCATAGTCAGCATGCTGCATGGCCTCGAGAAGATTGTCCTCCTTGGCCAGGCCTCCCAGGACTGTGTTGGTCAGGGCGATGCCGTCGTTGGTGTAAATATTACAGAAGGTGGCTCCCTCTTCACTGGATGAGAGAGAAACACCGGAAAGCATCTTATCCATATCAATTGCCATGAAACAGACGGTCAGCTTTTTGCCGTTAAATGTTTTGTCCGCCGGAACAGCAATGATGACCTTTGGATCAGAACTCCCGATATTAAAAACGGAGATCTCGGGCTGTGTAATATTCTTGTAGTCAAAATCATATTCACCGATATTATCCTGATAGCCTGTGGAACTGTAGATCAGGCCGTCTTCATCGACAAAGGCAAACTTGTCAAGGTTAAAAAGCTGTTTGATGCGGACCTGATAGGCTTCCATATGCTCTTTATCGTTCAGATCTTCATCGGTCATCAAATTGAGCGCCACGCGGATCACGTCAATCCTCTCGTTCAAATTGTCCTCGACAACCTGCTCGCGGCGGCCGGCCAGCTCATCCAGATACAAAAGGCTGACTGTGCGGACTGCCTCTTCCGTATCATCCCTGGCAACACGTCCCATCCGGATCGTTCCGACAACCAGAATCAACAGGACAATCACGGCGCCGATAACCGCTATCTTTGCAATATTGCTTTTCTTCGCAGTATCCATTGTATGATGCCTTTCATCCCACTCAAAAACAGATTGCTTTATGGTTTGATTATACCGCACAACATACTATTTCTCAATTGAACTCACAGCCGCTTCAGTCCCGTGACTCAACGATGAGAAGATAGCCTTTTTCAAACGAAATAACAACCTCATCTTCGACGAACTGATTGCTGACACCGATACTGTCTGCGCCTGTAAGTGTGGCATTTTTAAGAGGATACGCCGCGCCTGTGATGGTCAGCGCACTCACCGGGCCGCCGAGCGCAAACAGAGAAAAATACTGTCCGTATGCTTTATCCTTATGTAGTCTGATAACACGTCCTGCGCCCTGCCCTATGCCGGCTCCGCCTTCATAGGCTGCATCTTCTGCTGCACTGACAAGCAGAGCGCGGCTGTGTGCATCGATGAGATACGCATGCACTCCTGCATCCGCCGCCTTGTGGAGCATCTGGATATTGCCGAGCGTATGGTCAAGACGCCCGCCTGTCATTCCGATCATATAAATCGGATCGCACCCGGCCTGCAATGCGATCTTCAGCGCCTCCTCCGAATCTGTCATGTCTTTTTGAACCGGCAGCGCATGCTTTAAGGTCTGCTCTTTGTCAGCATAATACTCGATCATTTCCGGATCTGCGCTGTCATCATCGCTCACAAACAGATCAGGACACTGCTTTCCGTTTTTATAAAAAAACATGATCCCGCTGTCACAGGCGATGGTCATCGCTGAGGGGATGGAGGCTGCAAAACCGCGCGCCCACTCCATGTCGATCTCGCCCCCGCCGACAATCAGACAGGGACCGGCTGATATATAGAGTTCTTCCTGCATATCGATCAATGATTCCATATACAACTCCCTCTGATACGATGAGGCCTTGTTTAAATGATCAATAAAAGCCGGTGCATTGGCCTTTACATCGCCTTTAAAAATGGCAGATCCGGCGACGATCACATTGGCGCCGGCTTCCAGAGCCTGATCAACATTGTCCAGCTTAATGCCGCCGTCCACCTGCAGATCACGCTCGAGCTTCTGCATGTTCATAAAATCTCTGATCTTCTTAATCTTGTCAAATGTTCCGTCGACGATCCCCTGGCCTCCAAATCCCGGGTGCACGCCCATCACCAGGATCATATCAACCGGCTCTACAAAAGGATAGATCAGCTCTGCATCCACCTCGGGGTTGATCGCCATACCGACTTTCTTGCCGGCGTTGCGGATCTCTTTGATCGTAGTCAGGCACTCGCGCTCTGACTCGCAGGCCTCCAGGTGGAAGGTGATCATGTCGGCACCGGCCTCGGCAAACTTGTCCACATAGCGCACCGGATCCATGATCATCAGATGCACATCCATGAACAGTTCGGTAAAGGGCCGCAGGCTCTTGAGCACCGGAATACCAAATGAAATGTTGCGCACAAAGACGCCGTCCATCACATCAAAATGCAGATCAGTTGCGCCGCCTGCCTCGATCGCCCGGATCTGTTCTCCCAGATTCGTAAAATCTCCTGACAGGATAGATGGTGCAAGACGGTTGTTCATGTCAATTTCCTCCTTTATAAAGAAACTAAATTATTTCTATCATCGGTACCGGTTCTTTTCAGCATCTGCCAGCTCCTCGTGAAGCATATGATAGGTCTCATAGCGCTTTGGGTGAATCGCACCGGCAGCCACGGCCTCTTTGACCACGCAGTCGGGTTCATTGATATGCTGACATCCCAGGAACCGGCATGCGTCCCGGTAGGGTTCAAATTCCGGATAGTACAGCTGCAGATCCTCTTTGGCCATCTCCGAGAGAAAGAGCGATGAGAATCCCGGCGTATCCATGATAAAGGCATCCTCGCCGACCGCGATCAGCTCTGCGCGCCGCGTCGTGTGCCGCCCGCGCTTTAGCTTTTTACTGGTATGACCGGTCTCCATACGGGTTGCATCCTGCAGGCTGTTGACGATCGAGGATTTGCCGACGCCGGAGGGTCCTGCGAGCACCGTAAGCTTACCTGACAGGCGCGCCTTGATCTGCTCGATTCCCTCTTCACGCTGGGCGCTGACAAAGAGCAGCTCACACCCGCAGTGTGCATAGATCTCTCTCAGCTTTTCTTCCATCTGACCAGTCTGATCGAGGTCGTTTTTGTTAAAGCACAGGATGACCGGAATATCCAGTCTCATCATATCGACGAGAAACCGGTCGAGCAGAAGCCTGTTTGGCGCCGGATCCTCGAAGGCAAAAACTAAGAGTCCCTGATCGACATTGGCTGCCGCCGGGCGCACAAGCGCGTTTTTACGGGGCAGAATCTCTGTGATATTGCCCTCCATATCCTTTTCATCTGTGACATCAAAGATCACGCGGTCTCCGACAAGCGGGCTGATGCCCTCTTTTCTGAAAATGCCTTTTGCCTTGCAGGCGTATAGACCGCCGAAAAAGCCGGATTCTGCTGCGTCAACGTAGTAGAATCCGGCAATCCCTCTCATAATGCGACCTGTGATACCGGTCCTTTGCTCCATATAAGATATGCCTTTCTATGGCTTTTTGTGCTTGATCAGCCGCCGGTGTTCGGTGTCTCTTCCTCTCCTTCACCGCCGCCGGAATCCTCCTTCGGACCCATGCTGATATAATATGTCACCGTGGAACCTTTGCTCGCCGTCGCGCCGGCAGCCGGCTTCTGATCTGTGACTGTGCCCGCCGCCTCATCGGCGTTCTTATAGCCAAGGCACGTGCCTTTAAGTCCCGCGTTCTTAAGTGCGGCGACCGCCTGTGACTCATTCACGCCGGTAATCGCCGGAATCGTCACTTCCTCCTGTCCCGCGCTGACGACATAGGAAACCGTCGAGCCGGTCTCTACCTTGGTGCCCGCATACGGACTCTGGGACATGACCTGTCCCTCCGGAACCGTGCTGCTGTTGCTCTTGGTCGGTGCGCCTTTGAGCCCGACGTTCGCAAGCTTTGACTC
>CADBOU010000138.1 GCA_902796355.1 uncultured Lachnospiraceae bacterium | reverse complement strand
AATCGATCTTCTCTGGCGCAGCATCAGCCGGATTCTCGAAGGAGCTCTTCGCTCCGAGTGTCTTCATTGTCGGGAAGAGCAGGACATCACGGATCGCAGTTGCACCGGTCAGCAGCATGACCATCCGGTCAATGCCGTAGCCGATACCGCCTGTCGGCGGCATACCGATTTCAAGCGCGTTCAGGAAGTCTTCATCTGTCGTGTTCGCTTCCTCATCACCTGCTGCCAATGCCTCTTCCTGCGCCTTGAAGCGCTCGCGCTGATCGATCGGATCATTGAGCTCGGAGTAGGCATTGGCCATCTCCCAGCCGTTCATGAACATCTCAAAGCGCTCGACATAATTCGGATCTTCCGGCTTTTTCTTGGTCAGCGGAGAGATCTCGATCGGATGATCCATCAGGAAGGTCGGCTGAATCAGCTTGTCCTCGACGAACTCTTCAAAGATCAGGCTCAGGATATCGCCTTTCTTATGGCGTTCTTCATATTCAACGCCGCGCTCATCGGCAATCTTCCTGGCATCCTCGAGTGTCTCCACCTCATTCCAGTCGATGCCGGCATATTTCTTCACCGCATCGATCATTGTGATGCGCTCAAACGGCTTGGACAGATCCATCTGCACGCCGTTGTATTCGATGACGGTTGATCCGAGCACTTCCTGTGCGACATAGCGGTACATCTCCTCTGTCAGATCCATCATTCCGTTGTAGTCTGTATAGGCCTGATAGAGTTCCATCAGTGTGAACTCAGGGTTGTGCCGTGTATCAAGACCCTCGTTGCGGAAAACGCGGCCGATCTCATAGACGCGCTCCAGCCCGCCGACAATCAGTCTCTTCAGATACAGTTCCAATGAGATGCGCAGCTTAAAGTCCTCATCGAGCGCATTGAAATGTGTCTCGAACGGACGCGCCGCAGCGCCGCCGGCATTGGAGACGAGCATTGGTGTCTCGACTTCCATAAAACCTTTGGTGTCGAGGAAGCGGCGGATTGCCGCGATAATTTTGGAACGCTTAATGAAAACAGCTTTGGAATCCTCATTCATAATCAGATCGACATAGCGCTGACGATAGATCAGATCGCGGTCTGTCAGTCCATGGAACTTCTCCGGCAGGATCTGCAGGCTCTTTGAGAGCAGTGTCACACCTGTCGCGTGGACAGAGATTTCACCCATCTTCGTTGTGAAGACGGTTCCCACGATGCCTACGATATCGCCGATATCAAACTTCTTAAATGCTTTGTACGGATCCTCTCCGACAAAATCCCGCGCCACATAGACCTGGATGTTGCCTGATAAGTCCTGCACATTGCAAAATGAAGCTTTGCCCATCACACGCTTGGCCATCAGCCGCCCGGCGATGCTGACTTCTTTTCCCTCAAGCTCATCGTAGCGGTCTTTGATCTCCTGGGCATGATGTGTCTGATCATACGTAGTGATCTTAAAGGGATCCGCCTCTGCCTGCTGTAAATTGGCGAGTTTTTCTCTCCTGACTTTTCTGAGCTGATTCAGGTCTTGTTCCTGTGCGCTTTGATTTGCCACTGATAGTTCCTTCTTTCTATATAATAAAACTGACTGTATTATGATTTCTTAAAGCGGTCGATTGAGAGCACTTTGTATGAAAATGATCCCGATTCGGTCTGAATCTCCACCACATCACCGGTCTTATGTCCGATGAGCGCTGAGCCGACGGGCGATTCATTTGAGATCCGGCCTTCCAGGCTGTTTGCCTCGGTAGACCCGACGATGGCAAACTCTTCTTCCTCGCCGTACTCTTCATCCAGCACCTTCACTTTGCAGCCGATGTTGATCTTGCGCGGCTTGCCGCGTCCTTCTGTGACGACCTGTGCATTTTTGATCAGCTCTTCGATCTCCTCAATCCGGGTTTCGATTTCACGCTGCTCATCCTTGGCCGCATCGTATTCTGCGTTCTCTGTAAGATCTCCCTGCTCTCTGGCTTCCTTGATCTTTTCAGCAATTTCTTTCCGGCGAATGACTTTCAGATACTCAAGCTCTTCAGACAGTTCTTTAAGTCCTGCCGCTGTGATCATCTTCTTTTTTTCCATGTTCATCCATCCTTCCTCATAACGGGTCATGCCCGTACATACCGAAATATTTTATCTGATTAATCAGCCTCTGTCAATAAGCGCACATTGTTAAGCGCTTCCTCCAGCTCAGCATAAGTTGAGACCTGGTGAAAAAGATCGCGGATTCTTGCCGCATGACGCATACCTTTAAAATACCATCCCGCAGTTCCGCGCAGACGGCAGATCCCTGTTTTTTCTCCATGTTCACTGATGGACAGACGTGCCTGCTCAAGGAGCATATCCGCTTTGTCATCAAAAGTGATCTTTTCGGCTTCTGTCCCCTGTTCGGCTGCAATCAGATCTCTGAAAATCCACGGATTGCCGATGGCGCCGCGCCCGATCATTACGGCATCACACCCTGTCTGTTCAAACATTGCTGCCGCAGAGCGCGCATCCGTTACATCACCGTTTCCGATCACCGGGATCGTGAGCGCCTCTTTGACCTGACGGATCACATCCCTCTGCACGATCCCCGCATAATACTGCTCGCGCGTACGCCCGTGAACCGTGACAGCCGCAGCTCCGGCATCCTCCAGACACCTGGCAAAATCAACCGCGTTGATATGCTCCGCATCAAACCCGATCCGCATTTTAACCGTCACCGGCTTCTTTGTCTCGCGGCAACATGCTCTGACAAGCTCGGCGGCCAGAGCCGGGTCTTTCATCAGTGCGCTTCCCTCTCCGTTCTTGACAACCTTCGGTACAGGGCAGCCCATGTTTAAATCGATCAGGTCAAACTCTCTGGAATCAATCGCGCTGACTGTGCGCTGCAGAACATCCGGTTCATGTCCGAACAGCTGCACACCGATCGGCTTTTCTTCTATATTAAAAGCTAACAGCTCATCTGTGTGCCTGTTTTTCTGATCCATCGCCTTGGCGCTGACCATCTCTGTATAGACGAGGCCAGCTCCTTGCCTGGCGGCGATCCGGCGGAAAGCTGAATCTGTAATACCGGCAAGGGGCGCCAACAGATATCGGTTTTTTAAATGTAATGAGCCGATCTGCAAGCGGTCTGCCTCCTCTTATAATTCGTCCAAATCCACGCCGGTGACAAATACCCGGTAAAACTCCTCAAGAGTGGTAAAGAGATCCTCTTTCTCCCTCTGGAGCTGACCGATCTTAAGACGGCTCCCAATTTCGTCAAAGAACGGATCCCCCTCCGAGTACGTAACCTGCATCTTGAGCATACCTTCATCATCAAATCCGAGCGTGAAGATGCCGCCGACATCAGCTGTGTACAGCACACACATTGCCTGCAGTTCCTTCTTGACTGCCTCCGGGAGCCTGTCATAATCCGGATTGAAATAATATTTTTCTGTGTAGGAATTGGCCGCACACAATACATCTGCGAGCACTTCATACTGAGGCGCTTCTCTGCACATGGTCACATCCTCCTCTGTCTGGCAGCCTCAAACATCATAAGAGATGCCGCGATGGCTGCATTGAGTGACTCCACCTGTCCCTTCATGGGAATGATGATGCGCTCATCACACTGCGAGAGCATCTCATCGCTGATACCCCGGCTCTCATTTCCAATCACAAACGCTGTAGGATGTCTGTAATCAGGTGCATCATAGGAGAGCGAAGCATCCAGAGAAGATCCGTACAGCCGGATCCCTTTGTCTTTCCATCTCCTGAGCAGCTCATCCGGCTTTTCTTCAAGCACCGGGACACGGTACAGAGCCCCCATCGCGCTGCGCACAACCTTGGGCTGATAAGGATCAGCACAGCCGGGAAGCAGCCAGATTCCGTCAATGCCTGCAGCCTCTCCCGTCCGGATCATCGTCCCGAGGTTGCCAGGATCGCGGATCTCATCGAGCAGAAGAAAGAGCGGTGCATCCAGACTGATCAGCTGATCTGCATCCCACTGCGGTACAGCAGCGACACATAAAATCCCCTGGGGACTTTTGGTGTCGCTGACCTTATCAAACAATCTGTCCTCCAGCACATAGACGGGTTTATCCTTCCCGTCGACCGCCTCGCGTGACGATTGATAGAAAGAGCGCGCCACATAGATTTCACGCAAAAGCCTGTCCGGGACTTCCGCAAACAGGTGCTCTCCCTCTGCGACAAAGCACCCTTCTTCCTGCCGGGCCTTTCTCTTCTGGATCAGCGCCATCAGATGTTTGATTCTTTTGTTGGAAGAAGCTGTAATCTCCATCGGTGCTGTCATATGCCAGCCCTCCTGCTCAAAAAGCGCCACCGCCCAAGGCAGTGACGCTTTACGTTAAACCGTCTAAACTGTTCTGCTCATCAATCCTGAACGTACGGCATCAGTGCCACGTGACGTGCCCTCTTGATCGCTGCTGTCATCGCTCTCTGATGCTTTGCACAGTTACCGGTGATGCGGCGCGGAAGAATCTTGCCTCTCTCGGAGACGTACTTTTTCAGAAGCGCCGTGTCTTTATAGCTGATGTGAGGACCATGCTCTCCACAGAACACACAAACTTTTCTTCTTCTGCGGCCGGCAGGTCTTCTTCTGTAGGAATCTCTGTTTCCTCTTTCAAATGCCATAGTCTTATATCCTCCTAGTTAAACGGAAGCTCTTCGTCAATCCCCTCCGGGATATTCATAAAATCATCGCCAGGATCCTCTGCAGGTGCAGCCGGTGCGGCTGAAGCAGAGGGCATCGGAGCATTGTTCTCAGATTTGCTCTGCGCAAACTCCTGATCCTCAACGACAACTTCCGTCGTGTACACTTTAACCCCGTCTCTGTTAGTGTAGCTTCCGGTCTGAATACGGCCGGAGACGGCCACGCGCATACCCTGTGTGAAATACCGGTCAGCAAATTCGCCTGAACGGCCGAAAGCGACGCAGCGGATAAAATCTGCATCCGGCTGACCCTCGCGCTTGAAGCGGCGGTCGACTGCCAGTGTGTAGCGTGAAATCGCAGTCGGATTCTCGCCCTGACTGTAGCGGGTCTCGGGGTTTCTCGTCAATCTACCTACCAAAACGACTTTATTCATGATTTACCTCATTTTCCAGTGTCATGCCTCATCCTGAGTAACGCATAAGAATCTGAGCACATCATCAACGATACGAATTCTGCTTTCGATCTGTGCAGGAGCAGTCGGCTCGGCATCGAAATGAATGAAGTAGTAGTAGCCTTCGCTCATCTTCTGAATCTCATAAGCGAGCTTTTTCTTTCCCCACTCGTCGATGTCTGTGATCTCTCCGCCCGCGCGTACGACATAATCCTTGACTCTCTCAAGAACGGCGGCACGAGCTTCGTCTTCGATCTTAGCGCTGATCACAACACATAACTCATACTTATTCATGCTTACGTTGCACCTCCTTCTGGTCTAGTGGCCCGCGGTCTTAAGCCCGCGAGCAAGGATAATAGTTGCTTTATATCACAGTTTTGATATAATATCACATTTTCGTCCGAATAGCAAGCAGAAAACTTTTAATTTTCCTGCTCGACACCAAACACCAGCCAGCGATCAGCTGCCCGGACATTAGTACATGTGTACAAAGTGACAATGCGGTTTTCTTCTGTCACTTCAACACCTGTCTCATACGCCTGTCCGGCTTTGATCTGATTAATCAGATCCATGAAGTCTATCGCATCTGTAAACTGGTACTGTCCTGACGGCTCGGACCCCGCCTTATAGGTGCCGACAGCGAATATCTTATATCGGTGTGTCGCCCCGTCCGGAGTATAAATCTCAAAATCAGGGTACTGCTCCCAAAACGCTTTGTCCTGATACTGTCTCTTCAGGCTGGCGAACATCGACCCGTCGTTCATGTTATGACCGTAGATGATCGTATTCCAGTCCCCAAAATCAGGGGTGTTGTCACAGTTAATGAAGATCGTTCCGGCCTTGATGTAATTGGCTCCAAACGATTTTTTTAAATAGGTGCTGTTGTCCTTTCCCTGCACCACCGGATAATCGATGACCTTCGGTTCTTTGAAGCGGATCCACCCGACTATATCCGGGTTGATTGCCCGCAGGGCATCCCAGTCAATCCCGTTGCCCGCATCAGGATCATCCGTCTTCGCCTCTTCCCGGATATCCTCATATTCATCGCGCCCTTCTTTATACTCATTTTCTCCGGAAATCACCTTGAAAAGGGAGAATCCAAACACGCCAACTGCTATGATCAGGATGATGATTCTAATCGCTTTTTTCATATCTGTTAATCTTTCCAGTTCAACCGATGCAGATGACCGCTTCCTTCAAGTCCTTTAAACCCCTGCTGCCGCAGTGCCTCATACAGAACGATCGCCACCGAATTGCTCAGATTCAGAGAGCGGATATCCGGTGCCATGGGAATGCGTATGCATTGCCTGTGATGGCGGATCAGGATCTCTTCAGGAATTCCTGCGCTCTCTTTTCCGAACATGAGATAATCACCCGGCTGGTAGGAGACCTGCGTGTATGTCTGATCCGCTTTGGTCGTCACATACCAGATACGCGGTTTTTTATGGCCGTCTTCCGTCTCGCTCAGAAAATGTTCATAGTCCCGATATCGGTGTACATCCACCTGATCCCAGTAGTCCATGCCGGCACGCCTGAGCATTTTCTCAGTCAATCTGAACCCAAGCGGCTCAATCAGATGGAGGGATGTGCCGGTTGCCAGACAGGTACGGCCGATGTTGCCGGTGTTGGACGGAATCTCCGGCTCGAGTAAAACAATATTAAACATGATCCCCCGCGCGCAGCTTCTTAATAAACACCTCAAGCCGTCCGATGGCCTCTTTAAGGTCTGCGAGCGAATATGCATAGGATATACGCAGGAACCCTTCACCGCAGTCACCAAAAGCGGTCCCGGGTACAACGGCAACCTTCTGATCTTTCAAAAGCTCTGTTGCAAACTCCTCTGATGACATCCCAAACTCCTTAATGCACGGGAAGACATAGAAAGCGCCAAACGGTTCAAAGCACGGCAGGCCGATGCGCTTGAACTCCTTCATCAAAAAGCGCCGGCGCTCATCATAGGCCTCGCGCATCTCCTCGACCTCGTTCATGCATGTTTTCAGGCCGACCAATGCAGCATACTGACTGTTTGTCGGTGCGCACATGATCGCATACTGATGCACTTTAAACATCTCCCCTATGATTGCTGCCGGCCCGCAGACATAGCCGAGGCGCCAGCCAGTCATCGCAAATCCTTTGGAAAAGCCGTTGATCACCAGGGTTCTCTCCTTCATGCCGGGGAAGGATGCGATGGAGACATGGTCCCCTTTGTAGCTGAGCTCCGAGTAAATCTCATCGGAGATGACATAGAGATCATGTTCGATGACAAGCCTGGCAATCGGTTCAAGCTCTTCTCGCGTCATGATCGCCCCTGTCGGATTGTTGGGGAAGGGCAGGATCAGGATCTTGGTTTTATCCGTGATTGCCTCTTCAAGCTCCCCGGCTGTCAGCTTAAACTCATTTTCATTTTTCAGATTGATAACCACAGGCTTGCCGTCTGCCAGCTCACAGCAGGGCAGATAAGACACATAGCTGGGCATCGGAATAATCACTTCATCCCCCGGATCCAGCATCGCGCGGAAAGCGATATCGATCGCCTCGCTCCCGCCGACCGTGATGAGTGTCTCGGTATTGTAATCATAATGCAGATCGTAGCGGTTTTCGAGATATTTGCAGATCTCCTCACGCAGTTCTTTCAGTCCGGCATTGGAAGTATAGAAAGTCCGTCCCTTTTCGAGCGAATCGATTCCCTCCTGTCTGATGCGCCAGGGCGTATCAAAATCCGGCTCACCGACACCGAGGGAGATCGCATCTTTCATTTCGGTCACAATATCAAAGAACTTGCGGATACCGGACGGTTGAATGGCTGTGATCTTTTTTGACAACGGACTTCTCATAGGCTCACCGGCTTCCTCTCGGACCGCGTCCCGACATCCATGATGGTCCCGTGATCTTTGTATTTTTTCAGAATAAAATGCGTCGCAGTCGAGATGACACCATCCATCACCGCCAGCTGTTCATTGACAAAATGAGCTGCCTCGCGCAGGGTCTTTCCCTCCATAATGACAAGAAAATCATAGCCGCCGGAGATCAGATAAACGCTGTTGATATCCGGGAATGAATAAATCTGCTTAGCCAGCCGGTCAAATCCGCGCTCCTTCTGCGGTGTCACGCGCACTTCAATCAGCGCCGTGACGCTGTCGCCGCCGACTTTGTCCCAGTTGATCATGGTGTGATACCCGCAGATAATCCCCTCGCGCTCCATGTCTGCCATCTCATTGACAATGGTCGTCTCGTCTGTACCCAGTTTCTCAGCCAGCGCCGCCACATCGACCCGGCTGTTCTTCTCAATCAGCTTTAACAGTTTTTCTCTCATAGTCATTCCTCCCCAGATGGCTCGCGCACATCTTTATTGATATAACAACGGGTTTCACCGCGCATCACCACGCGGGCTTTGTTTTCAGTAATCTCTCCGATAACATGAGCCGGAATACCGGCCTCCTGCAGGCTTCGAACCACCGGACCTGCATCGCACGCTGTCAGCAGCATGCTTCCTGCATCGTCCTCTGTGTAGGGATTGGCCTCCAGCGCATTACAGATCTCAATAAACTCCTGCCTGATGGGAATCCGGTCAAAGCCTGTCACCAGACCCGAGTCCAGTCTCTCTCCCAGTCTCCAGAGTGCCCCGAACAGGCCGCCCGGCCCGACCGGCTCAGCCAGACTCTTGTCCCCGTTATTAAGGCAGATCTGCCGTCACATATCTTCATCTAAGACAAAACGCGCCAAACGGCGCGCCTGCCCAAGAAAACTAATCGAAAAGCGTTCCGTCAACACTTCTTCGTATGTCTGTATCAACCGATCTGTCAGTCCGGCTCCGATCATCCCTGCCAGGATAATACTCTCATGCGGCTCCATGTCACATCCCCCGCGCCGCCGCAATGGCTTTGCGGATTGTCGCCTCGTCCTGCGAATTGAGCGCCGCGGCAACCATATTGGCGGCACCTGCACTTCCCGACAGTCCGACATTGATGATCGTATTCTGCGGCAAGTACTGACTCTCATTGACCTCTTCCGGCTCGCTCTCTTTACCGTCCACAGTGACTGTCTTCCACAGCTTAGCTGTCATTCCTTCGTGACCGGAAGCTGAGATATACATCTGACCGATCGGATCGGAAGAACCTTTGTAGACAGTTGTGAAATCTGTCGTTTCCAGCACTTCGCTCTCAAATTCAATCTCACGGTCCTTATCCCTGGTCTCTTTACCGTAGATCGCAAACTCCAGCTTCTGATCTTTGACATTGCCATAGATATACACCGGATTCTTAGTATTGTTTTTAAACTTAAAATCTTTTACATCGCCTGCGATCGCCGCATCGCGCCCCGGATCAACATAGGAGACGCGTCTGGAATGAGGCTGTCTTTGTACAACCTCAAGCTCTGCATACAGCACCGCGTTGTAGAGTGTTGAAGAAATCTGACAGATCCCGCCGCCGAGCGTATCGACGATATCTCCGCTCTCATAGGAGGCCGCCGCCGCCCATCCGCGCTCTTCTGTGTACGGCCGCATCGCAGCATCAGCTGAGAACGTCTCTCCCGGCTCAACAACCGTTCCGTTGATCAGCTCGCATCCCAGCTCAATATTGGTGCAGCGTCCTTCATCAGAACCTTCAAAGCTTGTCTCGAAGCTTCCGAGTTCATCCTTCATCCCTTTGAGCTGTTCTGCATTGACCTTCGGCGCAGATTTTTTAGTGGGCACATTAACGACCAGTGTGTCGCTGTCCCAATTGCCGTTGAGTTTCTTTTCGAGCGCCGAGATTGTCTTGTCGACGTCGGCCACCATGCCGTCCTTGCCCTCGGTGATCTTCATCTTCTTGCCCTTAAATGTCATCGTGGCATTGACGGGACTGTCAAGGAGCGGCGCACAGACAGTCTGCAGGATGCCGGCTGCCTCTTTCTCGTCAATCTGGTAGGTAAGGGGCACAACATACGCCTCTTTTTTCAACGCTTTGAGTCTTTTGTACCGCTTGTTGACTGATCCCGAAGAACCGTATGCAAGGGCTTTTGCAGCCAGTTTTTTGTAGTCCGTAATCGACAGTCCGAGCTCTTTGAGTTCGACATCTGTGCTGTCATCACCCACGTTGAGCGTCACTGTCTGCTTCTTAGCCTCTTTGAATCTCTTCTTTAAAGCCTTCTGCGCCTCTTTTTTTGTCATGCCGGAGACATCAATGGTTCCGATCCGGACATTGTCTGCAATCTTGGTCGTGTCATATTTGCGGATAGACATCCAGTGCGCAAAAGTAACCACGCCGTAAATGACAAGAAGCGCACCCAACACACCCGCAATCAGAGGCAGGCGGCGCATGATCTTTGCGCCGGCTGTAGGACGGATCGATCGCTTCACTTTGCCGGTGCTCTTCTGGCTGCTGCGGCGTTTACGCTGGGCACTGCGCAACTGATTGACGCGCACATCATCACGGCTGAGCGTGCGGCGTGCAGCTGTGCTGCCGGCATTTGCACGGCTTGCTTCATGTGTGCTGCTTCCGGCGCCTGCTTTCCCGCCGGAGCCAAGACCTGCTTTTCTGGCCCGGATACTCCCTCCGGATGACCGGCCTGAAGACGTGCTTTTATGGCGCACCGCTATGCTTTGGTGGCGCTTTTTGTGATCTTTCAAGCTGCTCATTTTCTAGCTTAAAATCCTTTCAAATCAATTAACTGATAAAGAAACGTACAGTTATAGTTATTTTATCCTGTTTTCCTGATAATTTCAATGTTTGTTTGACTATCGGGACAATCCTTGCTAAAATGAGTCACGTGCAAGCCGGGGCGTTAGCGGTGCCTTGTACCTGCAATCCGCTATAGCAGGGGTGATGCCGCGTCTGAGGGTGTTTCTCTGCGAAGCTGCCCTGTTCAGCCGGTGTTGAAGTCCGGGTCTCATGCAATGTTTCCTTTGTGAACCGTGTCAGGGCGGGAACGCAGCAGCACTAAGCGAGGTTGAGACATGTGCCGTGAGGGTGCCTGGATGGAGCTGTCCTGTTCAGGTAACGTTCGTGGAGCGCATTCGAAGCGCGGCGCACATTTTTCATGTCTCCATAAAAGCAGAAAAAACAGCTGGTGCCACAGTTTCCTGTGCATCAGCTGTTTTTATTTTTTCTTGTCTGAGTTTTATTTTGCTTTTCTTTTTCTGAGCTCTGCGAAAAAGTCTGTCAGCATCCGGCTGCACTCTTTGCCGCAAACTCCCGCTGTGACCGGGACCTGATGATTGAGCTCAGGGACATCGAGCAGATTCAGGATACTCCCCGCACAGCCTGCTTTGGGACTCATTGTCCCGATCACCAGCCGGTCCATCCGCGCCTGCACAATCGCGCCGGCACACATCGGACAGGGCTCCAGCGTCACATAGATCGTACATCCCTCGAGCCGCCAGTCCTTCATCTTGCGGCAGGCCTTTCTGATCGCCTCAATCTCCGCGTGAGCCAGCACATTTCCTGATCTGTCCCTCTTGTTATAACCGCGGGCAATGATTTTTCCATCGTGCACGATGACGCACCCGATCGGTGTCTCTCTTTTCCGATAAGCCTTACGTGCTTCCTTCAGGGCCTCGGCCATATACTGCTCATCGGTTTTTATCTGATCCATGTACCACTCCAAGCTGCATTCTCAGCTGTCTTTTTTCTTTTTCTCTTTTTTATCCGGCTGCCTGATATCCTGGTGGTATTCAAAGAATGCCACTCCATACGCCGGAAGCGGGTAAGCAAAGGAGTATGGCTGTCCGTCACATTCACTTTTCTCTGTCTTATAGAAACGCTCTCGGACGGCATTCTTTTCCCCGGCTGCGACAGTCTCTCCAAACTCCGGATCATCTGAGCTGAGCACCAGCTCCAGCTCCACCTCCGCCGGCACACCGACGCGGTAATCGTCTCTCGGAACCGGTGTGAAGTTAATCACAATGAGCATGTTATCTTTCAGATTCCGGCTGTGGCGGATAAAGCTGTAAATACTCCGGTAACCATCATCGGCGTTGATCCACTGCATACCTTCCCCGACACAATCCTGATCGAAAAATGCCTCTCTCGTGCGATACAGTTCCAAAAGTGCCGCCACAAAGCGGTGCAGTCCGATATACGGAGCGTGAGCCAGCTGGCCCCAGTCGAGTTCTCTTTCCTCACTCCACTCGCGGTGCTGCCCGAAATCCTGTCCCATAAAAAGCAGCTTCTTCCCGGGATGGGCCATCATAAAGGCGTACCCTGCCTTGAGATTGGCGATCTTTTCAGCCTCTTCCCCCGGCATCTTTTCATACATGGATCCCTTCATATGCACAACTTCATCGTGCGAGAGAACCAGTACAAAGTTTTCACTGTAGGCGTAGGACGAGGCAAATGTCATCATATTGTGGGCATTTCTTCTGAAATACGGATCCAATTTCATGTATTCAAGGAAGTCATGCATCCAGCCCATATTCCACTTTAAATTGAACCCAAGCCCGCCGGCTGACGGCGGCCAGGTGACATTCGGCCAGGTCGTTGACTCCTCGGCAATCATCAGGACACCGGGATTGCGGGTAAGCACTGTCTCGTTCAGCTCCTGTATAAAGGAAACCGCCTCTGTATTGACATTGCCTCCCTCGCTGTTAGGGCGCCACTGTCCGTCCCTCTTGCCATAATCCAGATATAGCATAGCGGCCACTGCATCGACTCTCAGTCCGTCGACATGATAGCGTTCCACCCAGTTGAGGGCGCTTGCAATCAAAAAGCCGCGCACCTCACTCTTTCCAAAGTCAAAGATCTGCGTATTCCAGTCCGGCTGATCCATCTTGAGCGGATCAGCATACTCGTAAGTCGGCGTCCCGTCAAAAAGCGCCAGACCGTGTTCATCTTTGGGGAAATGCGCCGGCACCCAGTCCAGGATGACGCCGATCCCGTTCCGGTGAAAATAATTGATCATATACGCAAAGTCTTCCGGTGTACCATAGCGCGATGTCGGGGCAAAGTAACCTGTCACCTGATAGCCCCAGGAACCGTCGAACGGATGCTCCAGCACCCCCATCAACTCGATATGCGTATAGTGCATTTCTTTCATGTATTCGACGGCAGAGCGGGCAAATTCACAATAATTGTAGAACCCCTCATCTCTGCGGCCTGGATGGCGCTTCCACGAGCCGATATGGCATTCATAAATGCTGACCGGCCTCTCCATATGATTAAACCGGGACCGCTCGCTCATCCATTTCTCATCACTCCACCCCGGATACTCCTGGGGAGCAATGACAGAGGCTGTACCCGGGCGGCGTTCAGCTGCCGTTGCTACCGGATCAGCCTTGTAGAGGAGCTTTCCTTCTTCTGTCCGGATACAGTATTTGTACATCTGTCCGCAGCGAGCTTCCGGGACAAGAAGCGCATAAATACCAACAGGACCCTGCCGCTGCATCGTATGCCGCGACGGATCCCATTCGTTAAACTCACCGACAACGCTGACTTTCGCCGCGTGCGGCGCCCACACGGCAAAGTAAACACCAGAGGGCTGACCGTTTTTTTCTACCGGGTGTGCCCCCAGTTTGCGGTACAATTCACGGTGCTTACCTTTGCCGAACAGATATTGATCAATTTCACCGATTTCGTAGTCAGATAGTTTCTGAGCCATGATCATCCCTTAAACGAATTTATTTCTGAAAATCAAGCTCCTGTAAAATCACACGGTTGCTGCCGTCTTTGTTGCGTCTGAAAATCTTCTTGACGCTCTTGCGTGAATGTGCAATCGCTTCGTCCATAATCTCCTTGACTTCAGCGACAGTAACAGCATGGTCTTCTCTCTGAAGCGCATCTATCCGGCTGTAGAGTGCCAGGATGCCCATCTCATCAATCTTAAATCCGTTTTCCTTTGCATATGTCTGACCAAACGCCACCAGGTCATCGTTGATAAAGACCGGCACTTCCAGTTTGGAGGTGAACTTGCCTGCAAATACGGGGTACTGGTGCAGGAGCTGTGCCATCGGGTTCTGCTGCTCTTCCAGAACAACAAACATTTCCTTGGTCTGTCCCTCCATCAGCTCGTTGAGCTGGTGGACTGTCTCCGCATTCATGGCGCCGGCCTGCTCGATGACGAGCGCTCCGCCGGCCAGGCGTTCAACGATGGCGTTGAGGTCTTTGTGGTTAAGTTTCTCAGCGTCGATAATCGCTACGCGTCCCTTTTCAAGATTGCGGTTTTTCTGAATAGCTTTGATGATATCGACAGCCAGCACAGTTTTGCCGGAACCTTTGTGTCCGATAATCAGAAGGTTGCCGGTGCGGGATGTGCCATAGCGGTCTGTGCACTTGGCGTCATTTTCCAGAACCGCCACAATCTGCTCACTCATACCCTGTACAGGCACAAAGTAAGAGAACAGCTCTTTCTGCTCTTGTGTCAGACCGGCTTTAAGACCGATCTCACTCTGTGTCTCCAGGTCATAGCGCCCCTGAACGACAAAGCCTGTATCAAATGATACGCCGCCGTCAGAACTGCTCATGCGCTCTTCAATCTCGTCCTCAACTTCAATGGTGTCCGTGTCATCAAGTGACTCTTCCAGCCATCCGTCTTCTGCCAGATCATCCAGATCTTCGAGATCAAAGGGATCTTCCTCAGCGAATTCATCATCCGGAAGTTCTTCCTGTGCAAGCTCTTCCTCCGGGAACTCGTCTTCACGGAATTCATCCCGGTCATACGTCTCTTCCGAGAAATCTTCTTCCGCAAATCCCTCTTCCTCTATCTCATCTTCCGTAAACTCATCTTCATCAAAGATTTCCTCGGAGAAGTCATCCTCTGCAAAATCATCTTCTGCAAAGTCATCTTCAGCAAACTCTTCTTCAAGAATCTGATCTTCTATGTCCTCCTCAGCAAAATCTTCTGTCGCTTCCTCGAATAAATCCTCATCCGGAAGCTTAGCCGCCAGGTCTTCTGTCGCCTCTTCGATGAGATCCTCGTCTTCAAATTCATCCTCATCGAACTCCTCATGCAGCGAGAATCTCTTTGTTTTGGCCATCTCAGGCGGCAGCTCTTCTTCAAACTGCTCTTCCGCTTCGGGCTCCGTCTGCGGCTCCTCGGCTTCCGGGCTCTCTTCAGCTTCTTCGGCGGCTTCCGCCTCTTCCTGATCTTTCTTCAGATCCGCAAGGAAGCTGTCGATCGAAATCTCCGTCGCTGCAACCTTCTGCGGCGTAACCGGCTCTTCTTCAGCTGCTTCCGCCTCTACCTGCGGCTCCTGCGCTTCATACAAATCCGGCTCCAGCTCATTTTGAAGGTCATCTGCCTCTTCCTCCACTTCGTCAAAGACAGGTTCTTCCTCTGCTGCCGGCTCTTCGTCCGGAATGATCTCATCTGACAGATCCGGAACTTCCGGCACCGCATAATCAATCGGCTCTTCTGCCTGCACTGTGTCAACAGGCTCCTCAGCAGGAACCGGCTCTACATAAACGGGCTCCGGCTGCACTTCTTCAGAAACTGTTTCCTGCACTGCCGGCTCTTCGTCAACAGGCTCTTCCTGTCCGCTCTCCCAGGAGGCCAGCAGATCATCTAAGCCCTCTGCTTCCGGTACAGCATCGCCAGGCGTACGATCCTGCTGCTCCTCTTCCAGAGCTTTTTCAGCCTGTTCGACTTCCTCGGGCTGGATATTGCCCGTAAGCTTTTCGACCACTTTTGCGCTGCCTTGTGAGACTGCTTCCAGAGCTTGCGCAATTCCCGCGAAGGTTGAGACCTTCGGATCACGCTCCTCGCTGTCATCGCGATCAATCGTTTTGGCAAGGATCTTCGATTTGTCTGCGTCAATGTCAACATCCTCCACTTCGTTCACTCTGTCTCTGAACTCAGCCGGCAGATCTTCCTGAATTGCCTCCGCAACAGCCACTGCCTCTGCGACATCCAGACTCCTGTCACGGTTTTTCCTGCGCGCTTCCTCCTCGGCAAGATACTGATCATATTTCTCCTGCTGGAGAGGCGTCAACGGCTTATACTGCTGCTTTAATTCCATGGCTTTGTAGACGTATTTGCCTTCAGAAAACCAGAGAATCAGATCATCGCACTCCGCCAGACACTCATCGGTGCGCCCGGCTTCGTGATACAGCGTAGCCAGTTCATAGGCCCATTTTTCGATATACTCCACTTTCTTAAAGTCTGCCAGTGTCTCAATCTGGTCATCGAGCGGCAGCCCTTTTGCCTTCTGAATCTTGTAGCGAAGCACGTACTGGTTCGGATCCTTCGGAGCCAGATTGACGTACTCTTCATAGCAGTCCTGCGCCTCGTCTGTATCACCCAGCTTCAGCGCCAGTGTCCCGAGACGGTAAACAATCTTGCGGCTGCCCGGCCTTCTGTCATAGGCGAAAAACAGGATCTCCCGGCTGCGCTGATAGTCTCTGTTGTACTCATAAATCTCGCTGACTTTGCAAAGCATCAGGACATTCTTAACATGCTTCCAATCGATGCCGTCCGCGATCTCCATGGCCTTTTTATAATCCTTCTGGTCCATGTACTGGAGCATTTCTTCGGTTTTT
>CADBOU010000137.1 GCA_902796355.1 uncultured Lachnospiraceae bacterium | reverse complement strand
CCAAATAAGATCAAAATGGACAATACTCATCCTGGTTGAGCGGACAGCCCACGCACGCTGACTCCAATTCATTGAGCCGGCAATTATCCCGACAAACGCCAGTTTGTCAGGTTATACAATTAGCTTGCAAAGGCCTTGCCTGCTGCTTATTCCACTGTCACGCTTTTAGCCAGATTGCGCGGTTTATCGACATCCAGACCGCGGTTGACAGACATATAGTAACTGAGCAGCTGCAGGGGGATCACGGCCAGCGAAGCGGCATAGTGCGGATCGGTCTTGGGAATATAGGTGACGAAGTCGGCGCGGTCTTCCAGATAGTAGTTGCCGCTGAATGTGATGGCAAACAGGTAGGCGCCGCGCGATCCGGTTTCGACCATGTTGGAGATGGTTTTTTTAACCAGATCTGGCTGCGTGGCGACTCCGATGACGAGCGTGCCGGATTCAATCAGACTGATCGTACCGTGCTTGAGTTCGCCTGCTGCATAGGCTTCGGAATGGATGTAAGAGATCTCCTTCATCTTAAGACTGCCCTCCATCGCAATGCCATAGTCAAGTCCTCTGCCGATTACAAATGCGTCAGAGGCGTGGGCAAACTTGCTGGCAAACCATTGAATCCGCGCTTTGTCTTCAATGATTTTTTCAACTTTTTCGGGAAGCGTGAGCATTTCGACGATCATCTTTTGAACCGTGGCATTGTCTATTTTACCTGCGGCTGAAGCAAATCCGATGGACAGCAGATGGCAGGCGATCAGCTGGCAGGAGAAGGCTTTGGTTGTGGCGACCGCAATCTCCGGTCCGGCCAGAGTGTAGAGCACATAGTCTGCCTCGCGCGCGATGCTCGAGCCGACGACATTGACAATGCCCAGCGTGCTGATTCCCAGCTCTTTTGCCTTGCGCAGAGCGGCCAGAGAGTCCGCCGTCTCTCCGGATTGGCTGATCACAATGACCAGATCATCTTTTTGAAGCCCCAGCTTTCTGTATCTGAATTCAGAGGCCAGCTCTACGCGCACCGGAATTTCGGCAAGATCCTCCATGACGTATTGACTGCAGACACCGACATGATAGGCTGAGCCGCATCCAATGATCCAGACTCTGGAGATCTGACGCATTTCATCATCCGACAGCCCGCATCCGGACAGATCCAGCGTATAGAGGTCTTCTTGTTTTTTGACGACGGAATTGATGGTGTCTTTGATGACTTTCGGCTGCTCGTGGATCTCTTTCATCATGAAATGTTCATAGCCGCCTTTTTCTGCTGCCTCAGCATCCCACGTCACTTCGGTGACCGGCTTTTCTGTCACATCGCCGTTCAGATTATAGACTTCTACGATATCAGTGGTCATGCGGACCATTTCATAGTTGTCCGGGTAAATGACTTTTCTTGTGTGATCAAGAATGGCAGGAACATCAGAAGCAAGGAAGTTTTCGCTCTCGCCGAGGCCCAGAATCAGCGGGCTGTCCTTGCGTGCAGCATATATTTCTCCGGGATAATCCTTGAACATCACAACCAGTGCATAAGAGCCGCGGACACGGACCATTGTCTTGGCAATGGCATCAATCGGTCCGACCTGATATTTTTTATAGTAATAATCAATCAGTTTGACAGCGACTTCGGTATCGGTTTCAGATTGGAATGTATAGCCGTTGCGCAAAAGCTTATCTTTAAGTTCCTGGAAGTTTTCGATGATGCCGTTGTGAACTGCGATGACATTGATGTCATCGGATGCGTGGGGATGGGCATTGGTTTCGGTGGGCTCGCCGTGGGTCGCCCAGCGTGTATGTCCGATGCCGCATGTACCGGGAACCGCCCGGCCGCCGTCTGTTTTATCGACCAGAACAGACAGGCGGCCCTGTGCTTTGACAACTGCGGGATCCTGGTCACCGTCACGCACTGCGATGCCGGCAGAGTCATATCCTCGGTACTCGAGCTTTGAAAGCCCCTCCAGAAGGATTGGTGCTGCCTGTTTTTTTCCGATATAGCCTACAATACCACACATAGATGATTACCTCTTTTTCTTTGAATATGCCGCAATGATATCCTGTGCAATATCCCGCCTGGGCGCACAGGAATCCATTGCCTGTTTTTCTATATACCGGTGTGCCGAACTCTCATCCATCTGCCGGTGCTCGATGAGCAGCCATTTAGCACGGTTGACAAGCCGGATCTCTTCCATCTTTTCTTCGATGGAAACAGTCTTTTTTTCGAGATTTCTGATGCGTTCCCTGGCACTTGCCAGCCACATCAGAGCCGACTCAAGGGTCTGCCTGGAGAAGGGCTTGGCCAGTGTAAAAACGCCGTAAGGGCTGACCTTCGCATTGACCGGCTGGTGCTGCGCTGCATTCACGATGAGCAGCACGATCGTTCCGTCAAGACCCGCAGTATCAAGCGCAAACCGAAGTCCTGCATCATCCGGCAAAGGAGCATCGATGATGATCAGATCAAAGCTCTGCTGTACAGTTAAGCGTTGTGCAGCGCTTATGCTTGACGTCCGTCTGACAGGAAAGAACCGCAGCGGATTCATCGCCTCGGACACAGATCGGTTAATATGTTCAGCGGCCGAGACAATCAGCACACTGTATGTCTGCCTTGGTTGATTCATATCTGTGTCTGTTACCTGCCCTGTCTGCAATAGATATCGATGATTGACGCAGGGATATATGTCCGGATAAACTCACTTTGATCAGCGGCCTGTCTGGCTCTGCTCAGACTTTCCGGAAGGCGTTCAAGTTTCTCCAATATCTCTTTGTCAGCTGTAAACAGGTTTGCATTGACAGCCGGCGGGAGCGGAAGGTTCCCTGTAACGCCCTCGAGTCCCGCGTATATCATGAGTGTCAGCGCCAGATACGGATTGACGGTCGGATCTGGAGAGCGCAGTTCTGCGCGCCGGTACTGGCCGGAGGCAGCCGGGACTCTGATCAGCTTCGAACGGTTCTCTTCAGACCAGGAGATATGAAGCGGTGCCCGGTTCTGCCCAAAACGTTTGTATGAGTTTTCCGTCGGGTTAAGAAAGACGCTCATTTCCGCAACACGGCGGAGAATACCGGCGATCATCGATGGCATTGCCTTTCCGTCATCATCCGGCTGTACGGACATGTTGATGTGAAATCCGTTGCCGGGCTTACCGTCCAGAGGTTTAGCAGAAAAGTCAGCCGCCAGGCCATTTTGCTCCGCGACAATGCGCGCAGTCGTCTGGAATGTTTCAGTATTGTCCGCAGTCGTCAGCGCATCAGAGTATCGGAAGTCAATTTCGTTTTGTCCGGGGCCGTCCTCGTGATGATCACTCTCCGGATCAATCCCCATCTGTTCCAGCATCAGGCAGATCTCTCTGCGGATATTTTCACCTTTGTCATCCGGAGCAATATCCATGTATCCGGCCTGATCGTAAGGGATCCGGGTCGGTTCTCCTTCATCATCCAGCTTAAACAGATAGAATTCCTGTTCGATACCGAAGGCAAATGTATAGCCGGCGTCCTTTGCCTGCCGCATCGCATTTTTCAGGAGCGTACGGGTATCGCACTCAAAGGGCGTGCCGTCTGGATAAGTGATGTCGGCAAACATGCGCACAACACGGCCGTGCTCCGGGCGCCAGGGAATCAGAATCAGCGTGTCCGGATCAGGATGCAGAAAGAGATCGGAATGAGCTTCATTTCCAAAACCGGCAATCGATGAGGCGTCAAAAGCAATGCCGTACTCGAACGCGCGGGGCAGTTCGTCCGGTGTAATGGAGACGTTTTTCTGCCGTCCGTATACATCGCAGAAAGTAAGACGGATAAATCTGACATTTTCCTCCCTGACAAATTGGATCACTTCTTCTTTGGAATAGTTCATGACAGCCTCCTGACTCTTTGTGCTCAAAATAAAAAGAGGGCAATGGCATGCAAATAAAAGATGACGCCATTGCCACCATTGCAATCATAGCACGGAACCTACTGTACGTCAAGAAACGATATTCTTTCTTAAAGATGTTTTTTATTTATGTTTTGATGCGGCTTATGGCTGTTGCGCCTGTGGCTTGCGCGGCATTCTATGCCGGGTCGGTTGACAAATCAGCCCCTCTGTTGTTTAATAGGATATGAAGAACAAAGGCAAAGGCGTCTTTGGTGCTGCGGCACCAGAGACGCCTTTTTTATGGTACGGGCAGAGTGCAGACACAGAAAGGCCGGATCAGCAAAGAGTCCGGTTCGACAGAAAGGCTGAAATCAAATGACAAAGTATATTTTCATCACAGGCGGAGTGGTATCGGGACTGGGAAAAGGAATCACGGCGGCTTCTCTGGGCCGGTTGCTGAAGGCGCGCGGGCTGAAGGTCGCGGCGCAGAAGCTGGATCCCTATATCAATGTCGATCCGGGCACGATGAGCCCGTATCAGCACGGCGAGGTCTATGTGACCGAGGACGGAGCGGAGACGGATCTGGATCTGGGGCATTATGAGCGCTTTATCGATGAGGATTTGAATCAGTACTCCAACCTGACAACCGGAAAAGTCTACTGGAACGTGCTGAACAAAGAGCGCCGCGGCGAGTACCTCGGCTCGACGGTCCAGGTCATTCCTCATATAACCAATGAGATCAAGGAATTTGTCTACCGGGTTGGAGAGAAGACGGGCGCCGACGTCGTCATTACGGAGATCGGCGGTACGATCGGCGATATCGAATCGCAGCCGTTTATCGAGGCCATCCGTCAGATCTCGCTGGAGATCGGACGGGAGAACAGCCTTTTTATCCACGTGACACTGGTTCCGTACCTGCATGCCTCCGACGAGCATAAGTCCAAGCCGACCCAGCACTCTGTCAAAGAACTGCAGGGGATGGGGATCAATCCGGATATCATCGTGCTGCGCAGCGATGAGCCGATGGAAGAGTCGATTTTCTCCAAAATTGCGCTCTTTTGCAATGTCAAGCCCGACTGCGTCATTGAAAATGTCACGCTGCCGATTCTGTATGAAGCACCGCTGATGCTGGAAAAGGCAGACTTCTCATCGATCGTTTGCCGCGAGCTGAAAATCGACGCGCCTGACGCCGACCTCACGGAGTGGCGCGAGATGGTGGAGAGGATCCGCTCGCGCACACGCACGGTGACGATCGGCCTGATCGGCAAATACGTGGCCCTGCACGACGCGTATCTGTCCGTGGTCGAAGCGCTGCACCATGCCGGCTATTATCACAATGCCTATGTTGAGATCAAATGGATCGATTCCGAGCAGGTCACAGAGAACTCGGCGCAGGAAATGCTCGGTGGTCTCGACGGGATTCTGGTTCCCGGCGGATTCGGTGATCGGGGAATCGAGGGGATGATCACGGCAATCCGCTATGCGCGCGAACAGGATATTCCGTATTTTGGGATTTGCCTTGGCATGCAGACTGCGGTGATCGAGTACGCCAGAAACGTAGCCGGGATTGCGGATGCCAACTCCGGTGAATTTGATGAAAACTGCCCGCACAAAGTGATCGATTTCATGCCGGGGCAGAGCGATGAGATCGATAAGGGCGGGACGCTGCGGCTCGGCGCATATCCGTGTGACATCAAAGCCGGGACAACCATGGAGCGCTGTTACGGAGCTTCCAGGATCAGCGAGCGCCATCGCCACCGCTATGAATTCAATAATGAGTACCGGGAACTTCTGAAGGAAAAAGGACTCTGCCTGAGCGGCATGTCGCCGGATCAAATGCTCGTCGAGACAGTGGAGCTGACAGAGCGCTCTTTCTATGTGGGCGTTCAGTATCATCCGGAATTTAAAAGCCGCCCCAACAAGCCCCATCCGCTGTTCAAGGGGTTTATCGGCGCGGCTTTAGAGAAAGGAAAGTGCGTTCAATAAAGCTCAGAGTTTAAAAGACGGCATCAACTGGAGTTTGTGCAGATTGGCGCGGTGCATCCGGTCAATCTTATCCCGGATGTGCCTGTCGGTGCAGCGGCCTGTCAGGATATAGTGATCCAGAACGGCATAGGTGAAACCGATCTTTTCCTCATCCGACATGCCGGAGAGTCCGTCCGTGGGTGTTTTGTGAATGAGATAATCCGGCAGCCCCAGCACTTCCCCGAGCTGGATCACCTCGTGGACGAGGATGTTGGCCAGCGGGCTGAAATCACCTGCCGCATCACCGTATTTAGTCGAGTATCCGATATAGTCTTCGGAACGGTTGCAGGTGTTGACAACACGACCGCCTCCGGGAAGTGCCTGCGCAATGGCATAGAGCGTGCTCATGCGCAGACGCGCCGGCATATTGATCAGGGAGTCGCGTGACAGCTGCGACGCGCCCCGGATTGAACCGGCTCTGAGCGCATCGTTGACGGCGTTTGACAGCCCTTCAAATCCGGCGTGGATATTGACCGTGAGCGCGCGGATTCCCAGATGGGCTGCGAGCGCCTGCGAGTCGTTGATATCACTTTGAACGCCGTTGGGCATCATCACACCGATCACGCGTTCCTTTCCGAGCGCTTCCACGCACAGAGCCGCTGTCACACTTGAATCTTTTCCGCCGGATATACCGACTACAACAGAACAGCTGGGCCCGTTTTGAGCCATATATCCGCGAATCCATTCTACAATCGCCTTTTTTGTTTCTGCCGGGTTGTTTAACATAAGATGTCTCCTTTGTCATTCGTTTTCCGTTACAGGGTAGTGATTATCAAAACATGCCGCACAAAACGGCAGAGAACCTACCATTTCTCTAAGACCGTCCATGGACAGATAGCGCAGTGAGTCGGCGCCGATCCGCCGGCAGACAGTTTCCGCCGCATTGTCTGAGGCGATCAGATTCTGCGTGCTTGGAACATCTGTACCGTAATAGCAGGGGTACATGAAAGGCGGTGAGCTGATGCGCACATGGATCCGGTCAGCGCCGGCTGCGTGCAGCATCTCAACAATCTGTTTCATCGTTGTCCCCCTGACAATTGAGTCGTCTATCAGAATCACGCTCTTTCCCTGCACAACGCTCTCAAGAACGCTCAGCTTCATATGAACAGCAGCTCTGCGCTCATCGTCTGTCGGTTTGATAAAACTTCTTCCGATATAGCTGTTTTTGTGAAATACAGAAGCGTATTTGATGCCGGATTCCTGCGCGTAGCCCAGAGCGGCAGCCAATCCTGAATCGGGGACACCTGTCACCAGATCTGCCTGGATATGATCTGTCCGGGCGAGTGACTGGCCGGCTCTGAAGCGGGCGGTATAGACTTCGATTCCGTCGATGACGGAATCCTCCCGCGCAAAATAGATGTATTCAAAAATGCAGTGAGCGTACGCGCCTGGCGTCGGAGAGCTTATGCTTTTGATACCGCTTTCCGTGATGACGATGATTTCGCCGGGGTTGACGTCCCGGATCATTGTGGCGCCGACGGCCTTGATAGCAGCGCTTTCCGAAGCCAGAATATAAGTTGTTCCCCTTTTGCCGAGTGCCAGGGGCTTGATGCCGAAAGGATCACGGATGCCGACTAATTTCCGCGGACTCATGATCAGGCAGGCATATCCGCCGCGTATATGTGCGGCGGCCCGGCAAACGGCTTCCTCGATAGAAGATGTCCGGGTACGCTCGCTGATGATTTCGTAGGCCAGCACTTCGGAATCCGAAGTGGTGTAGTGTGCCTGCGCGCGATACATCTGCTTTTCTTTGAGATCCCCGGCATTAAGAATATGCCCGTTGTGAACCAGAGCCAGACTGCCCTTGATATAATTCATGGCAATCGGCTGTGCATTTTGAACGGTGCTTCCGCCCGCAGTGGAGTAGCGCACATGTCCGACACCGATATTTCCTTTTAACTCATCGAGGCTGTCCCGGTCAAACACCTCGCTGACCAGGCCGGGGCCTTTTCTGGTTGTAATATTGCCCTTGGGGCCGGTTGTGTCAGAGACAGATATGCCGGCGGCCTCCTGCCCCCTGTGCTGCAGCGCTATGAGCCCGTTGCAGATATCCGCTGCCACTTGCTCACCGGAGAGGGAGAACAATCCGAAGACTCCGCATTCTTCATGAATCTTGTCTGTCTCAGTATAATTCATCGGTTGGTTTTCTCCTTAAACAGATATAGATTAATACACACTGAACAAAAGCTTTCCGTAGCTCGGGAAGGGCCAGCAGGTCTCGGGGACCAGCATCTCAGCCTCATCCACACAGGCGCGGAGCTTTTCCATCTGCGGCAGCACCGCATCTCGGACCGCCTCCGATGTCCGGATGATGTCATCATATTCTCCCAGCGCCTGAAGCGCCGCCTCCAGCGCCTCCGTCTCTTCGAGAATGCTGTCTGTCAGCTCGGACAGGCGCTCCAGAGTCGAGATTTCGTAGCGGCATTTGACCTGGCTGCTGACAGACTGCATGAGCGAGGCGGTCTGTGCCAGGCGGTGCAGGTAGCCTTCGATGGCGGGCAGGTAATTTTTTCTGGCCATATCGACCATGGTGTGTCCTTCGATATTGACGCTCTTGCAATAGTTTTCCAGCATGATTTCACAGCGGGAGCGCAGTTCGGTTTCAGTAAACACCTTGTGCGCCGTGAGCATCCCGACGTTTTTTCGGTCGAGCAGATGCGGCATGGCATCGGCTGTCGTCTTCAGGTTTGAGAGCCCGCGCACTTCGGTTGCCTCTTTGATCCACTCTTCTCCATATCCGTTTCCGTTAAAGAGGATTCGCTCGTGACGGGTGATCGTCTCCCTGATCAGCTCATGCAGGGCGCTCTCAAAATCTCCGGCGCTCTCGAGCCTGTCGGCGTACTGCTTCAGGCTCTCGGCCACGGCGGCGTTGAGCATCATATTGCAGCAGGCAATGCTGTTGGAGGAGCCGAGGGAGCGGAATTCAAATTTGTTGCCGGTAAACGCAAACGGGGATGTCCGGTTGCGGTCGGTCGTATCTCTCGAAAAGCGCGGGAGCGAGTGCACGCCCAGCTTCATCGTCACCTTTTCCTGCCCTTCATATGGGGTGTCGTTCTTAATCGCCTCCAGAATGGATGTCAGCTCATCCCCGAGGAATACCGAAATGATGGCCGGCGGCGCCTCGTTGGCACCGAGCCGGTGATCGTTTCCGGCGGTCGCGACAGAGAGCCTGAGCAGATCCTGATAGTCATCGACCGCCTGAATCACGGCACAGAGAAAGAGCAGGAACTGCGCGTTTTCATACGGCGTATCGCCGGGGGCCAGGAGATTGAAACCGGTGTCTGTCGACAGAGACCAGTTGTTGTGCTTGCCGGATCCGTTGACGCCGGCAAAAGGCTTTTCGTGCAGCAGGCAGACCATGCCGTGGCGCCTGGCGACCTTCTGCATGATTTCCATCGTCAGCTGGTTGTGGTCTGTGGCGATATTGGTCGTCGTATAGATCGGCGCCAGTTCGTGCTGGGCCGGCGCGACCTCGTTATGCTCCGTCTTCGCCAGGATGCCGAGTTTCCACAGCTCCCGGTTCAGATCATCCATAAATTCCGAGACGCGGGGCTTGATGACACCGAAGTAATGATCGTCCAGCTCCTGCCCCTTGGGCGGCATGGCGCCGAAGAGCGTTCTGCCGGTGTAGACCAGATCGGGACGCTGATTAAACATCTCCTGATCAATCAGGAAGTACTCCTGCTCGGGGCCGACGCTGGTCCGGACATAGCGCGCCTCATGGCCGAAGAGTTTCAGGATGCGGCAGGCCTGTCTGTCGAGCGCCTGCATGGAGCGCAGAAGAGGGGTCTTTTTGTCCAGCGCTTCTCCGGAGTAGGAGCAGAAAGCTGTCGGAATGCACAGCGTGTGATCCTTGATAAATGCGTAGGAGGTCGGATCCCAGGCCGTGTAGCCTCTGGCCTCGAACGTCGCCCGCAGGCCGCCCGAGGGGAACGAGGAGGCGTCCGGCTCACCCTTGATCAGCTCCTTGCCGGAAAAGTCCATGATGATGCCGCCGTCCGGCGACGGCGCGATAAAGCTGTCATGCTTCTCGGCGGTGACGCCGGTGAGAGGCTGAAACCAGTGGGTGTAATGGGTGGCTCCCTTTTCGACGGCCCATCGGCGCATCTCGGCGGCGACGACCTCCGCGATATTTTCCTCTATCTTGACGTTCTCATCGATGGTCCGCCTCAGGGACTGATAGACCTCCGGGGAGAGGCGCTCTTTCATTTCGCGATCGTCAAATACCATGGATCCGAACAGTTCGGGTATTGTTTGCTTTTTCATGATGGACGGCTCCTTTCTTATTTACCGCTGTCACCGTAGTTGGAGAGAACCCGGGCGGAGGGGTCTGATACATCGCATCCCTCCCAGTTCCGGTTGGGCATCCAGAAATCGGATACCATCCCGGATTGGCCGGGATAGTACTTCTCGAAAATCTCCCGGTACAGCAGGGATTCTTTTGTAAACGGTCTGGCGTGATCATATTTCAGGATGCCTTCTTCATAGGCGGCATCGCTGTAGCTGATTTCGGCAAATTCAGCCAGATCATCTTTCAGGGAGTGACCGACAGCATCTGAGAAGGCAGCTTTTTCCCTCCACAGGATACTCTCCGGGATCAGGGCATCCTTCTCAAAGGCACGGCGCAGAAGGTACTTGCCCTTGCCGTAACGGTTCATTTTCATCTCCGGATCGATGGCCATACAGTAGGCGACAAAGTCCAGATCTCCGAAGGGAACGCGCGCTTCCAGTGAGTTGACACTGATGCAGCGGTCTGCCCGCAGCACATCGTACATATGGATCTGGCGGATGCGTTTTTCGGCCTCTTTTTGAAACTCTTCGGCGTTCGGCGCAAAATCCGTATATTTATAGCCGAAGATCTCATCGGAGATCTCGCCGGTCAGAATCACGCGCGCATCGGACTTTTCATGAATTGCCTTGCATACCAGATACATGCCGACAGAGGCTCTGATCGTCGTGATGTCATAGGTGCCGAGCGCCTTGATCACATCATTTAAAGCTCCCAGCACATCCTCTTTTGAGATGATCACCTCGTGGTGGTCGGAATGGATATAATCGGCCACCTGTCGGGCATATTTCAGATCAATGGCATCAACGTCCATCCCGATGGCCCAGGTCTCGATGGGCCTTTCCAACAGCTTTGCCGCAATACCGCAGACGAGAGAAGAGTCCAGCCCGCCGGAGAGCAGAAAAGCCAGAGGGGTGTCGGAGTCGAGCCTCTTTTGAACGCCTTTGATCAGAAGATCATGAATATGCGCACACACTGTATCGATGTCATCGCTGTGGAAGGATGAGACGGCAGCCGGGTCATGATACCGAATAAAACGGCCGTCTTTGAAATAGTGTCCCGGCGGAAACGGCATGATATGATCGACCAGAGCCATCAGGCTCTTCGGTTCTGAGGCAAACACATAGGTGCCGTCATCCCGCTGTCCGTAGTAAAGAGGCCTGATGCCAATCGGGTCACGCGCCGCGATATATGTATCCTCCGGCGCATCATAGAGAACCATCGCGAACTCCGCATCCAGCATGCCGAACATATCGACACCGTATTCCCGGTAAAGAGCAGGCAGGATTTCGCAGTCCGATTCGCTGATAAATGTGTACGCCTTTGCTTTCAGTGCCTCTTTTAAAGGGCGAAATCCGTAGATTTCACCGTTGCACACGAGGAGAAGTTCACTGCCGGCAGGAGCTGAGGCAGCCTCTCGCCCGCCGCAGCCGGATGATACTGGTATCGTCCTGTGATTTCCATAGGCAAACGGCTGCATTGCCTCATCAGACAGCCCCATGATAGACAGGCGGTTAAATCCAAGCCACCCGTTACCGGTGTTGATGATCCGGCTCATATCCGGGCCGCGGGAAGCCGTTTCATAAAGCGCTTCCCGAATCAGTTCACAGTTTCCGTCTGGTCCGCAAAATGCTAAGATTGAACACATGTTCTTTTCCTCCAAAATATAAAAAAGGCGTCTTTAGTGCCAAAGCACTAAAGACGCCTTTGCCTTTACAAGCATGAAGTTTACAACGGCTTTGATTTGTTGTCAAGTGCTCACAGAGTATTGGACACAGACATAGCCGATATGGTATAATCTCAAAGTAAGTATGCAGTAGTATGCAGTTTTGTAGTTTTTATTGGAACGGACAAGCTGAAATGGACAGAAAAAAAGTAGCGGTTATGACACGCATGGCATTCTATGAACAGGGCCAGGGGAAAGAAGACAGGAAGATCTGTCAGTATTATAAAAAAGATTATGCGAGCCTGCATATGTGGTTCTCACTGATCTGGCTGACAATCGGATATGCTCTCTTGATCGGGGTGCTGTTCTTTTCTTTTTCAGATCGCATTTTCAGTCATACGCATCTGAATTATTACATCAGGATGGGCATGGCGATCGTGATTGTCTACTTGATTGTGCTCATGGTATACGGGATTGCGTCGCGCACTTTGTATTCTGACAAGCACAAGAGGGCGCGCAACCGGATGAAACGGTTTATGAGAGATGTAGTTCGTTTGGGGAAAATGTACGGGAAGGATGCTGAGAGATGAACACGACGATGGCCGGAGCAAAAGGACAATTAGGAAAATGGTACGCTGGTAATTCACAGGTCATCGACAGAGTAGTCAGAGGTATTTTGGCTCTGGCGATATTCATCGCCGTCAATAACCTGACAGGATATATGAAGAGACTGGATACGATGGTCGTTCCGCTCGGACTCGCTGTGATCTGTGCATTTCTGCCGACGGCGTTTATTCCGCTGTTAGGATTCGCACTGCTTTTGGCGCATTTGTGTGCGCTCTCCATTCCTGTGGCAGGCACGGTTGCTGTCCTGTTTTTGATAATGTACGCACTGTACTTCCACTTTACACCGAGCAATACGATCTTTTTGTTGCTGGTACCATTAGCTTTCTGGCTGAAAGTACCGGCAGTGATTCCCATCGCCTTCGGTTTGCTCGGATCGACGGCACTGGCGTATCCGATTGCGCTCGGATGTATCATGTACTACGCACTCGATTATATTCATCACAATGCCAAAGCCTTTGATGCAACCGGCCTTGCAGGTGCGATCACCAAGCTTTCCACCTTTTTGCGCAAGCTCCTGACCAACAAAGAGATGTGGCTGTATGTGCTGGCGTTGATTGTCTGTCTGTGGGCGGTCTCCATGATTCGCAAGAGAGACATT
>CADBOU010000136.1 GCA_902796355.1 uncultured Lachnospiraceae bacterium | reverse complement strand
GGTCGGCTGGCTTACAAACATGTTTTCTGCGGCGCGGCTGAAATTCAGCGTATGAGCCAGTTCAATACAATAGTCGATCTGTTTTGTGTTCATAAGGCTCTCCTATTATTTAAATATTAAATTAATTATATGGCAATTCAATTGGACTTTACAATAATATCAGACATATAATTTAGTCAGAAACACAGAACAGGAGGTAATAATAGTGGCTAAGACATTGATTGCTTTTTTTTCGAGAGCGGATGAGAACTATTTCGGCGGCGCGATGCGCTATGTAAAGGTGGGCAACACAGAGATCGTGTGTGACATCATGAAGGATATGATCCCGGCAGACAGCTTTAAGATCGAGATGAAGAATCCATACTCCCCGGTCTACATGACATGTATCGATGAGGCGAAGAGGGACCTGCATACAAATGCCCGCCCGGAGCTGGTGAGCATGCCGGAGTCCATCGATGTATACGATACCATTATTCTTGCCTATCCCAACTACTGGGGGACGGTGCCGATGGCCGTGGCGACTTTCCTTGAGCATTTTGATTTCGCCGGAAAGACGATCCTGCCCCTGTGCACCAACGAAGGCAGCGGCATGGGTTCCAGCGAGCGTGACATCAAAAAGTACGCGCCGGGCGCTGACGTAAAGAAAGGCCTGTCTATCACCGGAAGCAGAGCGGCAGATTCCAAGCCGTCCCTGGAGAAGTGGCTTTCTGCCAACAGCTTGATCTGAAGAGGTGAATCATGGGCGACATCGAGAGTATCAGGAAAATGTACCGGGAATACTGGCGATGCATGATCGCTAAAGATGCGGATGGCCTGCGCAGGCTGATGGCAGAGGACTACTGCCTGTTGCACATGACAGGTGTGAAGCAGACCGCAGAAGTGTTTCTGAAAGGACTTTTGGACGGAACATTCAATTACTATTCCGCAGATCATGACAGTATCGAAGTTAGTGTTGACGGAGACCACGCCAAGATGATTGGAAAAAGCCGTGTGGCAGCTGCTGTGTATGGCGGAGGGAAAAGCACCTGGCGGCTGCGCGGAGACTTTACTTTGAGAAAAGAGGACGGTTACTGGAAATTCATCAGCTCCAAAGCATCGACCTATTAAGGAGGAAATGAAGATGGCCTCAGATCTTTAGTAGAGCTGAAAAGAATGGGGTACACATATTATCTGATCAACAAAATGGTTGAGCAGGGGAAGATCCGGAAGCGGCATAAATAAAAGAGATTTAATCGTTTGTTATGCAAACCCGCAAATCCATCAGGATTTGCGGGTTTTGTTATCATAAAGCATTCAAATATGATTGTCCGTATACCATCAATTTGTTAAACTATAGATACTTTGATTTCGGAGGTAACAGTGATGGCCATCATCTTTGATTCCTTATCCAATACGATCACGATTCATACGGATCATTCTTCGTACCAGATGCTCATTGACCGGTACGGTTATCTGCTGCATCTTTACTACGGGCAGAGATCAGAATTGATCATGGATCAGTCGCTTTCCTATGCGGACAGAGGGTTCTCCGGTAATCCCTACGCAGCCGGCCTGGACCGCACGTATTCTCTCGATTTTCTGCCGCAGGAGTTCCCGGTTCAGGGGTCAGGCGACTTTCGCAGTCCGATGCTTGTCATCAGAGATCACAGCGGAGTCTACGGCTGCGATCTGCACTATGATCATCACGAAATCAGGGAAGGGAAATATTCACTTGAAAAGCTGCCGGCCGTCTATGCGGAGGCAAAAGACGATGATGCACAGACACTGGCGGTCACTCTGACCAATGAACGAACCGGAATTGAAGCGACACTTCTCTATGGTGTTTTGCCGCATCTGGATATGATCACCCGCGCTGTGACGATCACCAACCGAGGGACCAACTCTGTCACTGTCTGCCGTCTGGCATCAGCCTGTCTGGATTTTACAGACGGTGATTATGATTTGATGACGTTCTACGGGCGTCATACAATGGAGCGGATACCTGAGCGCAGAGCTCTTTCACACGGTGAATTCACGATCGGAAGCAGGAGAGGATATTCGTCACATCAATTCAATCCGATGATGATCCTGCTTGACCGGGATACATCCGAGACATCAGGCAGGTGCTGGTCGATGCAGTTTGTCTACAGCGGCGGATTTAGGGCAGTAGCCTCCCTTGATCAATATGATCAGACCCGTGTGCAGATGGGCCTTTCAGATGAGAAGTTCAGTTATCCTTTACAGCCAGGTGAAGAGCTGACGTCTCCCGAGGTGATCATGAGTTTCAGCAGCACCGGTCTGGAGACACTGTCTCACAATCTACACAAGTGCATACGCACACATCTTTGCCGCGGTATATACCGGGATGCGTCCCGACCTCTTTTGCTCAACAGCTGGGAAGCTTGTTATTTTGATTTTACAGGAGAAAAGATAGCCGAACTTGCGAAGGATGCGCGCTCACTCGGGATAGATATGGTCGTTCTTGACGACGGGTGGTTTGGAAGACGCAATGATGATTTCCGCAGTCTCGGAGACTGGTATGCTAATGAAGAGAAACTGGGCTGTACGCTCAGTGAACTGATTCAAAAGGTCAATGATCAGGGTGTGTCTTTCGGTATCTGGCTGGAGCCGGAAATGATCAGTGAGGACAGTGATCTTTATCGTGCGCATCCTGACTGGGCGCTGGCCATTCCCGGCGAGAAGCCGGTCAGAGCCAGAAACCAGCTGGTGCTCGATCTTTCCCGTCCTGAGATCGCAGACGCTGTCTATGCCAGTGTCTGCCACGTTCTGGATCAGGGAAATGTCAGATATTTAAAATGGGACTGCAACCGCTCAATATGCGAGGCATTCTCCTGTCATGCAGATGACCAGGGGAAAGTTCTTTATGACTATATGACCGGTCTGTACGGGATTCTTGAAAGACTGAATAATCGTTATCCCGATGTTCTGATCGAGGGCTGCAGCGGCGGCGGGGGAAGGTTCGATGCGGGGATGCTTTACTATACGCCGCAGATCTGGTGCAGCGACAACACGGATGCGACCGACCGGCTGATGATCCAGTACGGCACTTCATTCGGCTACCCGGCCTCAGCAGTTGGAGCTCATGTCTCCGCCTGTCCGAACCATTTGACAGGACGTATCACTTCGCTGAAAACAAGGGGGATTGTCGCGATGAGCGGGACATATGGGTTTGAGCTGGATCCTTCCTTGTTGAGCGAAGAAGAAAAAGAGGACATCAGAATGCAGATAGCCGATTACCGGCGCTTTGAAAATCTGATCCGCACCGGACTCTATTACAGACTCACAGACCCTGCCATCTCATCTGTCTGCGCGTGGGAATTTGCGGCAGAAGACGGCTCGGAAGCACTCATCTGTGCGGTTAGGATAAACAAAATTGATCAGGATTCTGCTGTGAAGATCCGGCCGAGAGGATTGCTTTCGGATGTCGTCTACAAAGAATCAGCGGCAGGCAGAGAATATGAGGCCGGCAGGCTGGCTGAAGAAGGGCTTTTATTATCAGCCGATTGCGACAGTGCGCTTTATCACTTTACATGCATCACATAAGACATGATGGTATAATACAAAATATGAATGATCAAATGAGCAACACAAATCAATATGTATGGTATGCATGTTACGGCTCAAATCTGAGCGCTGAACGGTTCGGAATCTACATTACAGGGGGATCCATCCGGGTCGATGGACATACTGTCACAGAGAAAGGCAGCCGTGACAGACATGTGCCGGCAGCTTCAGAGGTGGGCCGCATTCCTTATCGTCTGGTCTTTGACGGACATTTTGAAAAATGGGAGAACAAGAGTGCTGCTTTCCTGGATCTGACGCACAAAGAGTATAATCTGCAAACGATTTGCCGGATGTACAAGATTACGAGAGAGCAGTTCACAGATGTGGTGGCACAGGAGAACGGCGGGATATCTCCGGCTGATTTTGAGATGGAAGAACTCCGGGAAAAAGGATTTCTGGATCTTTATCCGCAGCTTCCTTACGGGCGTCTGGTCTATGTAAAAGAAAATGACGGGATTCCGGTTCTTACCTTTACCTGTCCGGATCAATGGCCGGATGCGGGCGCAGAGCGCGTCATGCCCAGCGAGCCCTATCTGGAAGTCATCCGCTCAGGCCTGTGCGAGTGTGGTTATAGCCGGGATGATGCGACGCGCTACCTTACAGCGCGGGTGCCGGATGACAAGGATCTGGCTGTTGTTCCTACTGATGTTAAACATCGCAGGGATGCCGGCAATGACTATGTGATCGGCATGAACAGCCGGACAAAAGCGGCATATGAGATCGGCAGCGCCGCGGTCGTCAGGTATCTGGTCGAAAATGAGAGGGAGAGCGGTGATCTGGAATGGAGAACGCTGACAGCGTACGGCAAGGCAGTTGTCGATGACAGCCTTCCGGACCGGACTGTTGCTCTGGATCAGACATTGCGCAATGCAATCGGCCTTCCTTACCGATCAACGAAAGGGCAGATTGTGCGCCTGGCGGCACTTGAAAAAAGTATTGCGCAAGCGATCGGAGATCGGCTCCGCCCGGGTCAGCGGCTCGTGATGCGTGTCAATATGGCTTCACCCCAGGATATGGAAAAGAATAACTGCCGGATATCAGAAAACGCACTGACACTGATGCGTGCGCGGGAAGGAGAGAATATCTGGATCGAGCGCTGCATTCCGGACATGCCGGCAGAATCGTTGCCTATGTCCGCTGCTGATGAGGAAGAGACGCGAAATGCTGCGGATGCCCGGGAGTTTGAGGAATGGATGTCCTGTAAACACTACCGCCTCAGAAGTTTTCATATCCGTGCATATTGCACTGATGATAAAATAGAGGATGCGATTGCAGCTTCCAGGGAGAAAACAGAAGAAGACAGCACGTCCTTTAACGGGCTCTATCCGGACGCGGAGAAGATCCTGAAACTGGAAAATGATCTGGAAACAATCCGGCTGGATAAGTATTACCGTGACTTGATCGGGGCAGACGCACTGGACACCGTTAAGGTTAAGCGCAGGCTGAGCGACCGGCTGGCCAGCGAAGCCATTGATTTTGGCCTGGTCTTTGTGCTGACAGTCTTTGCCGCCATCATGGCGTTGAATCAGGACAATGTGGGAATCCTGCCGGTCGCGCTGATGATTTCCGCAGCAGCGGCGGTTGTTCTGACATTGATTAAGACGAAATAAAAGAAAGGATTACTATGAAGAACAAAAGAAGAGACGGTACACGCGTCAAAGGGCTGGACGGTTATCACAATATACTCCCCTATATTATGCCTAAGCGGACAGAGGCTGAGGTCTCCATCACAGAGCAGTTTGACGTGACCGATCTGATGGCATATATGAAAGAGCGCAACGAAAAAGAGGGGACGAAACTTAAGATTTTCCATGCCATCTGCACGGCTGTTGCGCGTACTATTTATCACAGACCGCGCCTGAACTGGTTTATCTCGGGCAGGTTCTTCTATGAGAGAAAAGATATCACCATGTCGTTTGTCGTCAAACAGCAGTTTTCCGATGACGGCGAGGAGACGCTTATGTTCATGAAGGTCAAACCGGAGATGACATTTGACTCCGTATCAAAGCTCATTCTGGGTGATGTGCATAAGGTGCGCAAGGAAAAATCTAATGATCTCGATAAACTGATGAATTTTGTGGGGAGCCTGCCCCGGCCGTTTCTTGAGATTTTCTTCTTTGTTCTCCGCAGATTAGAATATCACGGGGTGATGCCGAAAGGTCTGACAGCAGGTGATCCCAATTATTCAACGGTTTTGCTGTCAAACCTCGGATCGATCCAATCCGAGTCATGCTATCACCATCTCAACAATTATGGAACATGTTCTTTTATGATCACGATCGGCGTGGTCCACAAGGAGCAAAAACATATGCCTGACGGAAGCCTGCAGCAGCGTGATGTAGTCAACTGCACATTTACACTGGATGAGAGACTTTCGGATGGTTTCTACAATGCGAAATCCCTGAAGATCGTAAAATATCTGCTTGAGCATCCGCAGCTTCTGGAGGAGGAGATCAGACAGCCGGTGCCTGTCGAACTGTAATATGCTGAATTGGAAAAGAAAACTTCAGAAACTGATCGACATCCTGTTTTCTAAGCCTCAGAGTCAGAGGCAGGCGATCCGCCGGAGAAGACTGTGGCAGGCAGTGCTGATGAGACTGGGTGCTCTTTTGATATTCATCGTGCTGCTCATCCTGATCGTGAGCGGCTGTAAATCCTGCTCCCGTCACAGGAGGCAGAAGGCGGCCGAACAGAAAGCACTGCAGGAGGCCAAGGCAAACAGCGGGGATGCCAGCATCGGCTTTACCGGCTGCATGATCCTGCATCAGCCTATCCTTGACAGGTACAGGACAGAAGATGGGACATATGATTTTACGGAACCATACCAGTACATCAAAAAGTACTATGGAAAACCGGATCTTATGGTCTGTGAGATGGAAGGGTCGATCAGCGACGAAGCGAACGGATACTTCGGACACCCTCTGTTTAAATATCCGGCTGTGTTCATGGACAATCTGGCGGATACCGGCATTGACCT
>CADBOU010000135.1 GCA_902796355.1 uncultured Lachnospiraceae bacterium | reverse complement strand
GCAACCAGCGTGTGGTCAATCTGAGAGAGCGGACGAAGAAGGTCGATCTCGACTTCATCGCCGGCCTTATATCCTTCCAGATCCTGCGGAACACGCACAATCCCGTCGGCCTTCGTAAAGGAAGAGACGACACCGCTTCCCCGGCTTAAGGGGGATGCCATGATTTTGCCTTTTACTTCACCCATGCGCACACGCACAAATTCTTCGTATTTCAGGCTTGTCACAATCGGCTTGGTGAGTGTCGCACGACAGGTATGGCGGTAAATCTGCGGTGCTCTGAACCACTGGTCTATGAGCGGTTTGACAATTTCCATCAGCACGATAATGCCGGAGACCGGATAGCCGGGGATACCGACGATCGGCTGATGTCCTCTGTACCCGAGAATCGCAGGCTTGCCAGGCTTGATGGCAATGCCGTGGTAAAGCACTTCGCCCATCTCGGCGATCATTTCAGTTGAATAATCATCCCGTCCCGCCGAAGAACCGGCGCCGAGCAGGACAAAGTCGCACTCGCGCAGCGCTATCTTGAGCGCGGCACGGATTTCTTCTTTGACATCCGGTACGATCGGGTAGATGCGCGTCTGGCAATTCCAGCCCTTCAGCATGGAGGAAAAGATCGAGGAGTTAAACTCCAGGATATCCCCGGGGGCCGGATCGGTTGTCGGCGGCACGATTTCATCGCCTGTCGGGATAAAGCCGACAACAGGGCGCTTGATGACATTGACATGCGTGATGCCGCCGGCGATCATTGCGCCGACACAGGCGGGGGTGATCTCCATATAAGAGCCGATGATCATCTCACCCGCACAGATATCTTCGCCGATCTGGCGGACATTCTGCCAAGGGGCGACAGATTTGTAGATTTTGACAGTATCAGGTGTGTCGCGGATGACATCTTCAATCATGACGACAGCATCACATCCTTCAGGGATCGGGTCACCGGTATCAACTGTGACGAACTGATCATTTCTCAGGGTCATCGGTGTCGTCTCGGTCGCGTTGTAAGTCAGGCCCGCGGGGACAGCGATGCCGTCCATCGCGCTGGCCGGATAGTGCGGTGAGCAGATGCCGGCATAGACCGGCTCTGATGTAATGCGGAAGGCCGCCTCCTGCACAGGAACATTTTCAGTAGAACCCGCAAAGCCAAGTTTTTGCAGTGTTTCTTTATAGTTTTCCAGTGCTTCGTGCAGCGGTGTGCTTGTCAGATAGTTAAATGCCATGATATACCTTGTCCTTGTCTTTGCGCGGCCGTGCCGCGCGATATGCTTTAGAATAAATAAACGTTTACTGCATCTCCGGCTTTGATGCCTTCACGGTTGCGCTCAATACAGATGTACCCGTCGGCGCGCGTCAATGTGGCTATCAGACCTGATTTTCCGTGCAGCGGGATGGCCGTGAGAATGCCGTTCTCTTCTTTCAGTGTCACCGGGAGATAGAGCTCTCGTCCGTCATTGGCACTGACAGAGCGGGAGAGGGTGGCCGGAATCCGGATCGTTTCCCGCTTATAGCCGCTTAAGCGATCGATCATCGCACAGACAAAAAGCTTTGCCGTAAAGAAAGCCGCCTGTGGATGGCCGGGCAGACCAAAGACCGGCTTTCCATCTGCCTTTCCAAGAAGCGTCGGCTTGCCGGGCCTGATGGCCACGCCGTGAAAGAGAAGTTCGCCAAGGCGCGTGATCGCTTTAACGGAATTGTCTTTCTCACCGACGGATGAACCGCCGGACAGAATAATTATATCACACTGTGCAAGAGCTTTTTTTAGCGCATCAGTCAGCAGATCCAGGTCATCTTTGACAATGCCGCAGAGATGAACGCGGCAGCCTTCGCTCTGACATAGAGCCCCCAGCATCTGAGAGTTGATGTCACGGATTTGTCCGGGACCGGGCACTTCAGATTCAGGGACAAGTTCATCTCCGGTGGAAATGATCCCGACTGTCAGCGGCGTCTGTACGGTGACATCTGATATGCCAAGGGAGGCGAGAGCACCGATATCCTTTGGGGTTAATCGTTTGCCGGCGGGCAGGATGACGTCTCCTTCTTTCATGTCATCGCCTTTAAAGATCATATTTTCACCCGGTGAGACAGGCTTTGTGATACCGATGGTTCCATCCTCGAAATCTTCGGTAAATTCCTGCATGGCAATGGCATTGGCACCTTCCGGCACAGCGCCGCCGGTAGGGATGCGGATGCACGCATCTTCCGGAAGCGGATCACGGGCCGGCTCACCCATATATATCTGTCCGGCCATTTCCAGGATGGCCGGCAGAGACTCGCTTGCACCGAAGGTGTCGGAAGCTTTGACAGCATAGCCGTCAACTGTCGAACGATTAAAAGGAGGCTCATCGCCTCCGGAGAGGACAGGGCCGCTCAGGACCCTGCCGCAGCTCTCCGATAAAGGAACAGCCTCCTTGTTTTCCAACGTGTTAAATGACTCGCGGATTAATGCATATACTTCTTCGGGTGTCAGTACATGTAACATTATCTCTCCAAACCAATCTCCTCGGCAACATCATTCAGGCCGACAGCCTTAAGGGCATCTTTGTACGGCCAGAAGTGCTCCTGGTCGCAGCCGAGGGCCTCAAAGAATCTTTCGCCCAATAAATCTACCGGAATCTGTGCGCCTTTGGTCGGACCGCCCTTAAGAGCCGGGAAGCCCAGGTTGCGCGGGTTAGCCGTGTAGTCCTTGCGCTCGATGCCTTCACGTACATTAAAGGACAAGCGCATCAGGAAGGAGCGGCGTCCGTAGCTGTCAAGGTCAATGGTCAGACCAGTGACAGCTTCTACGTCTTCTACCGCTGAGAACTGGCTGCCGTAGATCCCGCCGAACTGGCAGAAGCCGGCTGCGCTCTCAAGCTCTGTATAGCTGGTTGCTTCGACATCAGCAGCACCTGTGTGCGGACCGCCTTCCTCAAAGTTGTATTTGTCATCTTCGATAATATAGCCGGTCGTGCCCTTGACGTGGCGGCCCGGAACCGGATCCCACTTATAAGCGCGTCCCAGACCCGGCATCAGACGCGGATCGTGCTGACCCGGTTCAATGCCTGAGAAAGTGGTCATAAACTGAGCGCCGCGTCCGCCGAGTGCCTCACAGGCATACTTGGTGCCGTGCTGGAAGATCGCGCCGCATCCTTCGCCGGAGCACATCTTCTTGACCAGCTCAATTGCTGCATTGCCGTCTCCCCAGGCGAGCTTGATGCCGTCGGTGTCTTCCTCTGTCAGATCGCCGTTTTCGAAGGCTTCAATCGCCCATGCAACAGTGCCGCCTGCCGAGATAGTATCGATGCCGGCACGGTTTAAAAGGTCATTTGCATAAATGTTGACTGCCGGATCCTTTACCAGGATATTGCTGGAGAAGGCAGCGATTGTCTCGTACTGCGGGCGCGTTGTATCACCGATCGGATAGGCGCCGTCTTCGACTTTATAGAGTGCGCCGCATCCGAGCGGGCAGGCTGCACAGGCTTTGCTCTTGACCTTGTATCTCTCGTCAGCCCACGGAGCGCCGAGTTTTTCAGCTTCTTCCGGTGTATAGTAATCGGAGCCGACAGCAGACCAGTTTCTGGTGCTGGCGTCATTGCCGAGGATACAGCCGGTAGCGGCTTCACCTGAACCGTGGTCTTTGAAAAAGTCGATATCGGCCTCTTTGAGAGCGGCCAGATAGCCTTTCTTTAATTCGTTGACTTTATCTGCATCCGCAATGGGAATCTTCTTTGTTCCCTTGACGCAGACCATCTTGACACCTTTGGCGCCCAGAACAGCACCCGGGCCTCCGCGGCCGGCTGTGTGGTGCATGTCATTCATCACAGCGGCCATATGGCTGCCGCGCTCTCCGGCAGGGCCGATGCCTGCGGTGCGGACATTTTTCAGGCCGTCTTTTTCTTCGATTTCCTTGCGAACAGTCTCTTCTGCCTCATAGTAATCCTGACCCCACACATGTGAAGCGTCGCGGATCTCGCACGCGTCATCGGTAATCAGAAGATACACAGGCTTTTCAGATTTGCCCTTGATAAAGAGTGCATCAAAACCGGCTTTCTTCAGTTCCGGTCCGAAAAAGCCACCGGAGTTTGCGTCATTGAAACCATTTGTAACCGGTGACTTGCTGACAACCGTATAACGGCCGCCAAACAGGACATTGGTTCCATTGAGCGGAGATGCCAGGAAACCAAAAACACTTTCAGGAGCCAGTGCGTCCGTGTGTGCCGGCATCATATCCCAGAGCATACGGGCTCCGAGGGCGGGACCACCTACGAAATCCTTCAGATAGTCCTCATTCCAATCTTTTGTCTCGATAGCTCCGGTCGTTGTGTCGACAACCAGATACTTTCCCATGTAACCGCCTTGTAACATCAATTAACCTCCTCCATTGATCATGAACATGATAACTGTTTCCCCGTCAGGAACATTGAGTTCACAGAGCGCTTTGTCCCACGTCAAGGTTTCCCCGCTGCAGTTGACTAAAAGCGGCTTTTTGATGGCATCCATCTCATTGAGGATATTCACTTGTTCACAGAGCGTACGAAAAGAGACCGGAACGGGTCCCTCATAGATATAATTGTTCTCAGACAGGCCGAGTCGTCGCTCTAAACCGCTTAAAAATCTGACTGTAATCATAAGTCTCCTTGGAGTATCCCGAAACGGCTTCCTGAGACCGTTTAAACTTCGGGCGGACTTAACTGCTCATACACAATCATTTTACCTGTTTGATAGATAATAGTCAATCCTCTTCGTCGTGATTGTGTTCTGCGCAGTTGGCCGGACTGCCGTGATTGCCGCAGCCGGTTCCGCCCACATAATCGCGGATGAGTTCGAGCTCATAATCCATCATCTTTTTGGTCGCCTTGCGGGCACTGTATCCCATGCCGTTGTAGCGGGAGATCATGGCGAATGCAATGGCATCAAAGGTGTGGGCGTCGTACATGTCGCCGCAGATGAGTGCCTCGCAGTCATAGCGGACCATTTCCTCGACCCAGTCTTTGTCTGTGATGTAGTCAATCACATCCATGGTGTCTGTTTCTATGATCAGAAGGCCCTTGGCATCTTCAAATGTATCGGGAATGATAGCTTTTAAACTGTTTTCATTGACGGCGATAGCGATATGCATGATGTTGCTCCTTTAATTCTTAATTGTTTTAGCAGCGCCAGAACTGGCGGCTTGTACTTTGGTGATTGCCTGTATGATCTGTTCAAGCATTTAAGGAAAATACTTGAATAGACCCCTACAATAATGATTATTATACAAGTTCTCACTAAAAATAACTATGTTTTCGGTCAGTTTATAAGCCAAAACTTGAAAACAGATGAGAATGGTACTATTCTGTACAAGCAGCAAGGCGTAAATCCGGCTTAAAAATGCTTGACACTTACACCGGTGTGTGTTATTCTACCTGTTGCTGGAAACAGCAGTTACAACAAAGCAGAGCATCCACTCTCACCCGCAAGCTTTAAGCGAGCGTCGGTTAATATTTTCAGATTTCAAGGCACAGCGCGGGGCGCAGCCTGGTTTGAGACAGATAGTGGATGCATGCAGCGTCCATTTTTTTATGCAAGGAGGTGTTTTACCATAAGCGATTATTTCATTAATGAGCAGATCCGCGACCGGGAGGTCAGAGTGATCGACCAGGACGGAGAGCAGCTCGGCATCATGTCAGTGAGAGAGGCTTTGGAGAAGGCCGAAGAGGCAGGGCTCGACCTTGTCAAGATCGCCCCGAAAGCGAAGCCGCCCGTGTGCAAGATTGTAGATTACGGAAAGTTCCGTTATGAACAGACACGCAGGGAAAAGGAAGCCAAGAAGAAGCAGAAGACTGTGGAGATCAAGGAGATCCGCCTTTCACCGAACATCGGTACCAATGATCTGAACACGAAGGCGTCCAATGCGCGCAAGTTCCTCTCGAAGGGGAACCGCGTCAAGGTGACCGTACGGTTCAGGGGTCGTGAGATGGCACACACACAGAACGGACGCGCCATACTGGACACATTTGCCGAGACCCTTTCGGATATTTCCCAGGTTGAGAAGGAGCCGAAGATGGAAGGGCGCAATATGAGTATGGTCCTCACCGAGAAAAGGTAAACAAACCCGAAAATAGTCAGTTATGAAGGAGGGTATGCATTATGCCGAAAATCAAGACAAGCCGTGCCGCTGCCAAGCGTTTCAAGAAGACAGCGTCCGGGAAACTGAAGAGAAACAAAGCCTTTAAGAGCCACATTCTCACAAAGAAGTCCACGAAGAGAAAGAGGAATCTCCGTCACACAACGACAGCGGATCCGACAAACGAGAAGAATATGAGAAAGATCCTGCCGTATCTGTAAGATCAGAGGAAGCGAACACAGGATTATTCAAGAGTATTTGATGCAGAGATGACAGGAGGTTTTCAACTATGGCTAGAATTAAAGGCGGATTAAACGCCAAGAAAAAGCACAATAGAGTATTGAAGCTTGCGAAGGGTTACCGCGGTGCCCGTTCCAAGCAGTATCGTATTGCAAAGCAGACCGTGATGCGCTCACGCGCACTGGCCTATGCAGGCCGCAAGCAGCGCAAACGCCAGATGCGCTCTCTTTGGATCGCACGTATCAACGCAGCTGCACGCCTGAACGGCATGTCCTACAGCCGCCTGATGCACGGCCTGAAGGTTGCTGGTGTGGAGATCAACCGCAAGATGCTGGCTGATATGGCTGTCTATGACAAGGAAGGCTTTGCTCAGCTTGTCGCAGCTGCCAAAGAGGCGGTCGCGTAAGAGAAAAGTTTGTAAACACGACCAAAAGTGCTTGCAACGAAGCGCTTGATGTGTTATTGTTAATAAGCTGCGGGGCGCAAGATGCCCCGTTTGCGGAAGTGTCGGAATTGGTAGACGAGCAAGATTAAGGATCTTGTGGTCAGTATGATCGTGCGGGTTCAAGTCCCGCCTTCCGCATCATAAGAGAAGCAGAAAACCCTGCGCTTAAGGGCTTTCTGCTTTTCCGTTTTTCATGATTGTGAAGTGAGCATGGTTGATCATGCGGCGCACGCCGATATATGGAAAGGGATTAGAAATGACAGCAGAACAGAGGTTTTCACTGGAAGGGAAAAAGGCAATTATCACCGGCGGAGCCCGCGGCATCGGAAATGGTGCGGCGCGAGGGCTTTATGACTGCGGTGCTGAGGTCGTGCTCATTGATAAGCTTGAGAAAGTAAAGGAGGCGGCCGCTGCTATTGACCCTGTTCGCGCACACGCCATTGTGGCGGATCTGCACGGGAAGGACGCTGTTCACGCGGCATGCAGGGAAGCGGTCGAGATCCTCGGGGGAGTGGATATTCTTGTCAACTGTGCCGGCGTTCAGTTTAGAACAGTCGCGAAGGATTTCCCCGTGGAACAGTGGGAAGATGTGCTCTCAGTCAACCTCTCCACGACGTTTTACATGTGTCAGGAGGCAGGCGCTTACATGCTCGAGCAGGGCAGCGGCAGTATTATCAATATTGCCTCTATGCTGGCCTATTTCGGCGGGCACTGGATTCCGGCATATGCGGCAAGTAAAGGCGGCGTTGCACAGGTCACCAAAAGCCTTTCTAATGAATGGGCCGGGCAGGGCGTGCGCGTCAACGCGATCGCGCCGGGTTATATTGCTACGGATCTCAATACTTCCCAGCGGGAAAACAAAGAAGAGGAGCGCTGGATATTAAACCGCGTCCCGCTCGGACGCTGGGGAACACCGGAGGATTTGCAGGGGCTCATTATTTTCCTGGCCTCACAGGCCAGTGCGTTCATCACCGGCGCCGTGATCCCGATTGACGGAGGGTATCTGGCAAGATAAGGTGAGCAACGCAAAAAGATTGCGCAAATCTAACAAAAATTGCCGCTGTCAGAGGCGCCCAACTCATTGACATCAGGGCGCCCAAAACCTATAATAGTTAGCAGTCAGTTATTTTCTAAAGGAGGGTGATATTTAAATGAACAGTATATTGATTCCTGTCATTGCACTCATCGGTTTGTGCGTGGCTTTCTTCCTCGCATCATGGGTAGGCAAAGCAGATGAAGGCACTGACAGAATGAAGGAGATCTCAGGCTATATCAGGGAAGGTGCATTCGCATTTCTGAAGAGGGAGTACAGAGTTATGATTATCGTCATCGCTGTACTTTTTTTGTTGATTGGCTTCGCCATCAACTGGATCAGTGCAGTCCTCTATGTATGCGGTGCGCTCCTGTCAGTTCTCGCCGGATTCTTTGGTATGAATGTGGCGACAAAAGGCAATGTCCGCACAGCAAATGCCGCAAGAGAGTCCGGTATGCCCAAGGCGCTTAAAGTGGCATTCCGCAGCGGCGCTGTCATGGGTCTGTGTGTGGCAGGCCTCGGCCTTTTGGGACTCGGTGTGATCTTTGTTGCACTTGATCTTGCGACGGTGACAGAGTGCGTGACAAGCTTTGGCCTTGGCGCTTCTTCAATGGCTCTGTTCGGCCGTGTCGGCGGCGGTATTTACACCAAGGCTGCTGACGTCGGCGCCGACCTGGTCGGTAAAGTTGAAGCCGGCATCCCGGAAGATGATCCCCGTAACCCTGCTGTTATCGCTGATAACGTAGGCGACAATGTCGGCGATGTGGCCGGCATGGGCTCTGACTTGTTCGAATCATATGTCGGATCCATCATCTCAGCTATTACGCTGGCAGCTGTCGCAGTTGCCAACAAGGTGGACGGTGCAACATTCAATGAAGAGACAGCGGCTTTGTTCCCGCTTCTGATCGCTGCAATCGGCATCATCGCTTCCATCATCGGCATCATGTGTGTGCGCGGCTCCGAAGGCTCTGATCCGGCGAAGTCTCTGAATCTCGGCACCTATATCAGTGGTGTGATTGTGATCGTGGCAACCGTCATTCTCAGCAAGACATTACTCGGCTCGCTCAATTATGCATGGGCGATCATCGCCGGTCTGATTGTCGGTATTGCGATCGGTTCCATTACAGAGTACTATACTTCCGATAAATTCGGTTCTGTCAAAAAGATTGCCGAGCAGTCTGAGACAGGCGCAGCCACAACCATCATCAGCGGTCTGGCAGTCGGTATGAACTCTACTGTCTTCCCGATCCTTCTGATCGGTGTCGGCATCATCGTTGCTTACAAGTTTGCAGGCCTCTACGGTATCGCTCTGGCAGCAGTCGGCATGCTCTCCACAACAGGCATGACGGTGGCAGTCGATGCGTACGGTCCGGTTTCTGACAATGCCGGCGGTATCGCCGAGATGTCCGATCTTCCGGAAGATGTCCGCAACATCACAGATACACTTGACTCTGTCGGCAATACGACAGCTGCGATCGGCAAGGGCTTTGCGATTGGTTCTGCTGCCCTGACGGCGCTGGCTCTGTTCGCATCATTCGCGACGACAGCCAAGCTTGACAACATCAGCCTCCTGGATCCGATGGTCATCGTCGGACTCTTTGTCGGCGCCATGCTTCCGTTCCTGTTCTCCGCCATGACTATGAGCTCTGTTGGCAAGGCGGCGTACAGCATGATCGAGGAAGTCCGCGGACAGTTCCACGAGAAACCCGGCATCCTTGAGGGAACAGAAAAGCCTGATTACGCACGGTGTGTATCCATCTCTACAAGCGCAGCTTTAAAAGAGATGATCGCTCCGGGTCTCCTTGCGATCATCGCCCCGCTCGTCATCGGTATCCTTCTGGGCACCGAGGCGCTCGGCGGCATGCTGGCCGGTTCTCTGGCATCAGGTGTTCTGCTCGCCATCATGATGGCCAATGCAGGCGGCGCCTGGGATAATGCCAAGAAGTATATTGAGGGCGGCGTTCACGGCGGCAAGGGCTCAGAAGCTCACCGCGCAGCGGTTGTCGGCGATACTGTCGGCGATCCGTTCAAGGATACTTCAGGTCCGTCCATCAACATTCTGATCAAGCTGATGACGATCGTATCACTCGTCTTCGCTCCGGTCTTCGTGGCGATTGGCGGTATCCTGTTCTAAGTCTGAGAACAGCATTTATTTCAGTCATTAACCGGCAGGCATCTGGCCTGCCGGTTTTATCTTTGTATGCAATGTTGCCAGGATCTGCAGGGGTGAAAGACCCGGTGAAATGGGGCTGGTGCGCTGATAGTCAACTCGGCAAACTGGGGTTTGGCACATTGCTCAGTCAGCTTGTCCGCCAAATAAGGTTTGACAGTTTTTTATGTTGAAGTTTCTCCTTCGATGAATGCATATTCTATGAGCATACAACTTGAGCTGATACAGCTGAGTATTCCGATTTTAAATTATTATTGAATTCGGAGCATATTTTCAAAATTGGAAAGATCAGAGTGTGTTGCAAAGAAGTTCACTCCACCTTTTCATGCTGGATGGCATGCGCCCATGGAGTGCGGCCTGAATAAAAAGGCTATTCCCTCCATGTTTTCCCTCGGCGAGGCAGTAAGAAGGCATCAATAGTGGAGTGGGATCTACAATATCATTTGATCCCCTCCATCTGCGCATCCTTGCAAATCACAAGGTGGAGGTTTTTGATCACTAACCAGGAAATCCTCCAATTCCAAACTGGCTGATAGTATGCAGGTCTATCAATTGTTGTAGCCCAAACACTTTCTTTAATCCGTTTTTTATTCTATAATAATACGGCTAGGGAGGGATATACATGAAAAAGGTAAACGTTGAAGATGCAGTTGGGATGACGCTCTGTCACGATATGACGGCAATGTTTGACGGGTTTAAAGGCCCGCTCTTTAAGCGCGGTCATGTGATCGAGGAAAGCGATATCCAGAAGATGCTTGATATCGGCAAGAAGACTGTCTTTGTCTGGGAGGAGAACGCCGGCGAGATTCACGAGGAGGACGCTGCATTGCGCATGGCAGCGATGTGCCCGTGTGAAGGCGCACACTATGAAGGTCCGTCGGAGGG
>CADBOU010000134.1 GCA_902796355.1 uncultured Lachnospiraceae bacterium | reverse complement strand
TTTGATGGAAACCACTGTTCCCTCAAGAAGCTGTCCTTCCTCGAAGTCAGTGTTGATAATATCAATATACTTCTTAGCCTGCTCCATATTTTTCTGATCCGTACCGCAGATGAAAACAGAGCCGTCTTCTTCGATATCGATCTTAACATCGCAGCGCTCGATGATCTCATTGATATTTTTGCCGCGCTGTCCAACCACATCGCCAATCTTGTCGACATCAATCGACATCTGAATAATCTTAGGCGCATACTCATTGACATGATCGCGCGGACGGTCAATCGCTTTGGCCATAACCTCATCCAGAATATAATCACGGGCGGCATGCGTCCGGCGGATGGCTTCCTCCACGATCGGGCGGGTTAAACCATGGATTTTGATATCCATCTGAATCGCTGTGATCCCTTCATGGGTACCGGCAACCTTAAAGTCCATATCGCCAAAGAAATCTTCCAGGCCCTGGATGTCCGTCAGCACCAGATAATCATCATCAGTATCGCCTGTCACCAGACCGCAGGAAATACCTGCCACCGGTGCTTTTGTCGGCACACCTGCCGCCATCAGCGCCATGCTGGAGGCACAGACACTGGCCTGTGAGGTGGAGCCATTGGATTCAAACGTTTCTGATACGGAACGAATCGCATACGGGAAATCTTCTACAGATGGAAGCACAGGCAGAAGTGCTTTTTCAGCCAATGCGCCATGACCGATTTCACGGCGTCCCGGACCTCTTGAAGGACGTGTCTCACCTACGGAATATGACGGGAAATTATACTGATGCATATATCTCTTTGTTGTGAACGACAAATCCAGCCCGTCGATACGCTGTGCTTCGGAGACCGGTGCCAATGTCACAACGTTGCAGATCTGCGTCTGCCCGCGCGTGAACATAGCTGATCCGTGTACGCGCGGAATCAAATCAATCTCAGCCGACAGCGGACGGATCTCATCAATTGCCCGGCCGTCGGGTCGCTTGTGATCCCGCAGGATCATCTTGCGTACAGTCTTTTTCTGGTAATTGTAAAGTGCGGAGTCAATCCCTGCCAGATATTCTTCGTTATCGGCAAAATGCTCTTCAAGCTCAGCAGTCAGAACAGCGATGTTCTCATCTCTCTTCTGTTTTTCATCGGCAAAGACAGCCTCTTCCATACGCTCAGCCGGAATCAGTTCTTCGATTTTCTCTTCCAGACCTTCGGGGGCCGCAAAATGCTCATATTCATGTTTCTCTTTTCCGCACTCATCGACGATCGTCTGGAAAAACCTGATGATCTCAATATTCTGATCATGTGCTTTATAAATGGCTTCGATCATCACATCATCGGGAACCTCGTTAGCTCCGGCCTCGATCATAATAACCTTATCTGCCGTTGAGGCAACCGTCAGTTTGAGATCGGAAACATTTCTCTGATCTGTTGTCGGATTGACAATCAGTTCACCGTCGATCAGCCCCATCTGTGTCGCTGCAATCGGGCCGTCAAAGGGAATATCAGAGATTGTTGTCGCCAGAGCTGACCCGAGCATCGCAACCAGTTCAGGGGCACAGTCCGGATCAACTGCCATGACAAGATTTTCCAGGGTCACATCATTGCGGTAGTCCTTGGGAAAGAGCGGACGCATGGGTCGGTCAATGACACGGTCTGTCAAAACTGCATTCTCAGACGGCCGGCCCTCGCGCTTTAAAAAGCCTCCAGGGACTTTCCCAACAGCATACATGCGCTCAGTATACTCCACAGACAGAGGGAAGAAGTCTACTCCCTCACGCGGCTTTTTAGATGCCGTCGCTGTGCTCAGCAGCGTTGTATCGCCATATTGAATCAATACAGCACCATTGGCCTGTGCAGCAACCCGGCCGATATCGATGTGCAGGGTTCTGCCCGCCAATTCCATCTCGTAAGATTTGTACATATTGTTTGTCTCCTTTACTACTTCTTCTTTCTTCTTAACCTTCTAGCTTCTAACATCTATCGAAAAAGGGGTCGGCAGGATGCCAACCCCTTTAACAAACAACATTCAAATTACCGGCGCAGACCCAGTTTCTGAATCAGAGCACGATAACGCTCAATATCTTTGCCCTTCAGATATGCAAGCATGCCACGTCTCTGGCCGACCATTTTAAGAAGGCCGCGGCGTGAATGATGATCCTTGGGATTTGCCTTGAAGTGTTCGTTGAGATCATTGATACGGGCCGTCAGAATTGCCACCTGTACCTCCGGCGAACCTGTATCACCTTCCGTGCGGCCGAAATCCTTCATGATCTGTTCTTTCATCTCTTTTGTGACCATAATAATTACCTCCGTGATTACGTTTGAATCGCCTGGCACCGAGCGGCGGTGGAGTCCTCCGTCCACGAGAGTGCCGGTTAGTTTACACAACTATGATATATTAACAAATAATGCTTCATGCGTCAAGCATATCACTTGGGAAGTTTAAAACTGCTCTTCAAGGAAACAATCCTGTTGAATACCGGTTTGTCCGGCTTAGAGTCTTTTGCGTCAACACAGAAATATCCCTGCCGAACGAACTGGAAAGAATCATAAGCCTGAACTTCTCCAAAAGCCGGCTCAAGCCGGGCATTTTTCATTTCCACCAGCGAATGAGGATTTAAATTTAGGGAACCGTCCTCGTTGTAGACTCCCTTCTCTTCATCGATTATGTTCTCATACAGGCGTACGACAGCGGGAATCGACTCTTTGGCAGGAACCCAGTGAATAGTACCTTTCACTTTACGGCCGTCAAAGCCGCTGCCGCTTCTGGTCTGCGGATCATATGTCGCATGTACGACCGTAACATTTCCATCCGCATCTTTCTCGCACCCTGTGCAAGTCACAAAATATGCATTCATCAGACGCACTTCATTACCCGGGTAAAGCCTTCGATACTTTTTAGGAGGCTCTTCCATGAAATCCTCCCGTTCGATATAAAGCTCTTTAGCAAATGTAACCGTTCTGGAGCCAAGCGCTTCATTTTCTTTGTTGTTGACAATGGGAAGCTCCTCTGTCTGTCCTTCGGGATAATTGTCAATGACAAGCTTAATCGGATCAATGACCGCCATCATCCGTTTCTTCTTCATCTTGAGATCTTCGCGGATGCAGTATTCAAGCATGGCATAGTCTGTGGATGAATTGCTCTTTGAAACACCGCACATGTCCACAAACATGCGAATTGAATCAGGCGTGAACCCGCGCCTGCGCAAACCGGCGATTGAGACAAGTCTGGGATCATCCCAGCCGTCAACAATGCCGTCCTCTACAAGCTTTTTAATATAGCGCTTTCCTGTCACAATATTCGTCAGATAAAGCTTGGCAAACTCAATCTGACGGGGACCCGGATCAAAGCCGCACGCTTTGACAACCCAATCATAAAGGGGTCTGTGATCTTCAAACTCCAGAGTGCAGATCGAATGAGTTATGCCTTCAAAAGCATCTTCAAGCGGATGGGCAAAATCATACATCGGATAAATGCACCAGCGTTCGCCCTGCCTGTGATGATTCATGTGTGCTACACGGTATATAACGGGATCACGCATATTCATATTTGGTGATGCCATATCGATCTTAGCACGCAGTACAGCCGCTCCATCGGCAAATCCACCGCTTTTCATTTTCTCAAACAGAGCCAGGTTCTCATCTATACTCCGATTCCTGTAGGGACTGTTAGTGCCCGGACTGGTTAAAGTTCCGCGCATTTCACGGATTTGATCAGCTGTAAGCTCGCACACATATGCCTTTCCGTCTTTAATCAGTTTGACAGCGCAATCATACATCTGATCAAAATAATCTGAAGCAAAAAAAAGCCGATCCTCAAACTGTGCGCCAAGCCATTTCACATCTTCTTTTATTGACTCGACAAACTCTTCCTTCTCCTTCGTGGGATTGGTATCGTCAAAGCGAAGATTAAAACGGCCGTCATACTCCTTGGCTATCCCGAAATTGAGCAGAATCGACTTTGCGTGGCCTATATGAAGATATCCGTTCGGTTCAGGAGGAAACCGTGTCGCAACATGATCATAAACGCCTTCAGCCAAATCTTTATCTATTTCCTGTTCAATAAAATTTTTAGTTTTAGTCTCAGATACTTCCATGTAAATCACCTGTTTTATTGTTGACACTCTTTTCGAATTATTGTATATTATTTTTGTTGCGTCGGCAAGGAAGAATGTTGAATAATCTCCTTGATTTCCACTGCAGCACAGTCTGCTCCCTTGGCACAGTAGGTAGCGCGCATCCATGGTAAGGATGAGGTCGCCAGTTCGAATCTGGCAGGGAGCTTTTAATGCATAACTTCAGCAGAAATTGCTCGTTGAGTGGTTTCTGTTTTTGTTTGAGTTTTAAAAGTATTGTTTAAAACTAAAAATCTATAAGATTCTACATTGAACTAACTTGGTTTCTTTGTTATTATATTAACCAGGAATGAGAAATAATAACAAACGGATCGACTTCTATGCCGACAGCATGTATTCGATTGGAAGGGGGCAACACCGATGTACGCCGAAGAAAAACTGAAGATTGCGATGATCGAATTGATGGAGATGGATTCTTTCGAGAAGATTACTGTCACCAATCTGTGCAAGCAGAGCAATGTTTCGCGACCGACGTTTTATCATCATTTTTCTTCTCTGGCAAATCTTGCTTTTGAGGCGATTCTTTACCAAACAAAAAATGAAATTCCTCATCTTCAAAACTGGGAAGACTGGCTGGATAATATTTCCCTTGTTTTAAACAATGTGAAAGCGCATTTTGAGCTCTTTAAGAATTTCGGTCATATTGGAATTCATGAAGAGGCTGCCGCCTATTTAGGTCAGCTTATCAAAAAGACGATCAAACGACAGGAAACACTGCTGAACTATCATCTGTCGCCAATCAATGAGGGGTTTATCACCCGTCTATATGCGGAGACATATCTCGCATTTCTCATCGAGTATATCGCGAGCAACATGGAGGTAGATCCTTCCATTATCTCTTCTCAGTGCCATGCACTGCTCGGTGATGCGATTAATTCCTCCCTTCGAGGTTTTATGAGGATCGAGCAACAATCCTGATCAAAGATGCAAAACAAAAAGCCGGTCTTCACAGACCGGCTTTTTTGATACAGTATTGATCATTCTCAATTTACTCTTCTTCACCTGCTGACGGTTTTTCTATCTGCTGAATCGCTGCCTTCTGCATGGGAATGCGGCAATTCTTGTTACCGCCGAATTCAACGATAACTGTCTCTTCTTCAATGTCAATCAGAACGCCATAAAAACCGCTTGTTGTCAGGACGCTGTCGCCAATCTCCATCTCGGCATACATCTCGTTAATACGATTCTGTTCCTTACGTCTCGGACGAATCAAAAAGAAATAGAATGCCGCAATAATGACAACATAAAACACAATCAGAAAAGTGGTATCGCTTGCAGCTGCCAGTAATAAACTCATAATCATCACTCCAGAATCAACATTCAAACAACGGGTTCATTTTAATAATTATACAACATATAGGATGCATGCCGCAAGGGTTATTAAACGTTAAAGCATCCGCCCCCGACAAATTCCCTTAAAATTGAATTAGTCGGTACCAGCTCGGTTCCGATTCCCACAAAATAATCAAGGAATTTCAGAAGCCTTTTTGCCTCCAGATACTCTGGTGCATTGCGGTCCACTCTGAAAAGAAGCGGTTCAACCTGCACTTTGAGAACTGCCAATTCATAAATGAGTGCAGAGTTAAACATCGCATCCGCATCCTCCTGGTAAGGGAATATATTCTTTTCCTCACCGCGCCTGACTGACGGCCACCTTGCAATCGTATCTGCTGCATCGACGCCCCGTGTTCTGGCATCACGCACCATACGGCGGATCAGACGGCCGTCTGTTGTCGGAATGCGGTTGTGTTCATCAACACTGATGGACGTTAGCGCAGAAATATAAATCTTAAACTTGTTCTCAGCAGGCAAATCATAGGTTAACGCATCATTCAGACAGTGAATACCTTCAATGACCAGAATGTCAGATTCTCCCATTGTAATGGTATCACCTGTATATTCTCTGTAACCGGTCTTGAAATTAAACGTAGGCAGCTGAACGGTTTTACCGTCAAGCATACTTTTTAAATCAGCATTAAAGGCATCAACATCAACTGCCTTAATGCTCTCAAAATCCAATTCACCGTTTTCATCAACAGGGGTATGTTCTCTGTCGACAAAGTAATTATCCACCGAAATCGGATGCGGTATTAATCCTGCTGCGCGAAGCTGGACAGATAAGCGCTTGGAAAAAGTGGTTTTACCGGATGAGGACGGGCCGGCTATTAAAACAAATTTTACACTGGGACGCTGTTTAATCTGTCCGGCAATCTCAGCGATCTTCTGCTCCTGAAGTGCTTCCTGTACCAGGATCATCTGCATGACATCTCCCTTTGTGACACGCTCATTCAGATAGCCTACAGTAGAAAGGCCCTGTACATCACACCACTTGGTTGACTCTTCCATGACTTTAAAAAGCTTTTCCCTGGGCTCAAATTTCCATACTACTCCAGCATGATGACGGTTTGGAATCAGCAGAACAAAACCCTTGTCATATCTGAACAGATCAAAGTATTTCAGATACCCTGTGTCCGGAACCATATAACCATAATAATAGTCCTCAAACTCTTCAATATTGTAAATGTTTACTCTGGAGACCCTGCGGTAATTAAACAGCTTTTCTTTATCATACATCCCGTGATGGCGGAACAGCTCTATGGCAGCATCAGTTCCGACATTGCGCTTGTGAATCGGTATCCTTTTGTCGACCAGCTCATACATCCTTTTTTTGACAGCATCCAAAAAATCCTGTGTGATCTCCCTGCCGTCATCCATAGTGCAGTACAAGCCGTCACTGATATTATAGCGCAGTCGTACCTGATCAACTGTGCTGCCGCCGCCCACGTCAAAAATAGCTTTAGCCATCATCATAAACATGCTTCGCTCATACGTCTTGTGCCCGATCTGATCGCCGGTTGTAATAAATGTCAACACACAATTCTTTTTGAGCTCTTTGTATAATTCCTCCAGTTTCCCGTCTACAGTCACCAGAACAATCGTATATTCAAACTGGCTCTCATATTCCCCGGCAATTTCATAGAATTTAGTTCCGGCAGGATACTCTTTAATTTCTTGACCAATTTGAACCTTATACATCTTTTCTTTCAACGTGATGCCCTCCTGTATAGCTAGACTGTAAAGAAAGGTTCGCGCGGCGTATCCTTCACGACACGCAAATCAGGAAATTGTTCCCGAAGCCGTTCTGCTACATCCTCTATGAAAATATGCTCCAGGCCATAATGCCCGGCATCAATGACTGCCAATCCCTGCGCCAGGGCATCCAGTCCATGGTGATGGCCGATATCTCCGGTAATCAGAACATCTGCATCAAGTTGAATTGCCTGTTCGATCCCGTCTTTTCCGGAGCCGGGCAAAATGGCGACATACTGCACCATCCGCTCGCTGTCACCAAATATATGAGTGCCGTTTGCGCCAAAAGATACACTGACACGTTCAGCCAGCTGTCTGAGAGATATTTCCTCTGGGAGCATGCCGATTCTTCCCATACCAAACAGTTCTTCCTCATCAGCATAGCCCTGCCCTTTCAGAAGAGCCTGGCAATCCCTCAGCGCCAGCATCTCTGCTGCAAGATCACCCATCAGGTCAGTGTCATAATTGGTATGCATGGCAAAATATGCTATGCCATCCTCTGCCAGCTTTAACACGCGCCTGCCGACATAATCCGTCTCCGTCACATTTTTCAGCCCCGAAAAAATCAGAGGATGGTGCGTGACGAGCAGTTCGCATCCTTCCTGCGCACAAGCATCTATGACTTCATCTGTGGCATCGAGTGCCACATACACTGAACTGATAGATCGGTTTGCGCCGATCAACAGTCCGACATTATCCCAGCTTTCAGCATGTTCAGGCGGGCAAAGCCCGTTCAGATAGTCAACCACATCAAAGCACTGCATGCATCTTTCCTCTCTTCTTCCAGTTCTTGTCGGCGCACAGCATGCTCCTGCCTGCCTCTGTCAGCTGTATCGATCGCCTGAATCGCTCTGTCAATCCTTTGTATTTCCCAGTCAAGAAACTCTTTCAAAACCGGCGAATGATCTAACAGCAGTCTGGGACCATAGCGTAACTGTACGCGCTTTTTTATCTCATCTTGATCATATATATCATCTTTTGCATCCGGACTGTTTAACGGGACTGCTTTCATGATGAAATAGTCATGTCTCTTCTCTTTGACAAGCGCTTCGTTTACCAATTTAAAGCCGTGCATAAAAAGCCATCGCCGCGCCGAAGCAACCTCCGACTGCGGCGATAAAATCATTTCCTGAAAGCTCCGCGTCACATGCGCAGCATCGCTTAAAATGCGAATCATAAGCGGTCCGCCCATACCGCTCATAATCAAAACATCGGCATCACCAGGCTGATATCCCTGTAATCCGTCACGCAATAGGACACTTACTTTCTGATCAAGCCCCCAGGCATCAACATGCTCTCTCGCTTTCCTGACGGCATCGGGGCTGATATCAGATGCGATCACGTATGGACATTTTCCGCTGGAGGCAAGTGTGATAGGCAGATAGGCATGATCCGTACCGATATCCGCCGCTCTCATTCCATCGGGAACCATGCCCGCAATTGTCTTTAGCCTGACAGACAGATTCTCATCAGGCCATACATCCGTTTTCATTTTTAGTCCAGAAAATCTCTCAGTTTACGGCTGCGGCTCGGATGGCGCAGTTTTCTGAGCGCCTTTGCCTCGATCTGACGGATACGCTCACGCGTAACATCAAACTCTTTTCCAACTTCTTCAAGTGTTCTGGCCCGACCGTCATTCATACCAAAACGCAGGCGCAGCACTTTTTGTTCGCGTTCTGTGAGTGTGTCAAGGACTTCATCCAGCTGTTCCTTAAGAAGCATGCGGGCTGCAGCTTCAGCCGGAACCGGTACATTCTCATCCTGAATAAAGTCTCCCAAGTGACTGTCTTCTTCTTCTCCGATCGGAGTTTCCAAAGAGACCGGCTCCTGTGCTATCTTCAGAATCTCACGCACACGTTCCACAGACAGACTCATTTCCTCCGCAATCTCTTCTTCCGTGGGTTCGCGGCCGAGTTCCTGAAGGAGCTGCCTCTGGACACGCATCAGCTTATTGATCGTTTCAACCATATGCACCGGAATACGTATGGTTCTGGCCTGATCGGCAATGGCGCGGGTAATAGCCTGTCTGATCCACCATGTTGCATAGGTGCTGAATTTAAAGCCTTTTGTATAGTCAAATTTTTCTACTGCCTTGATCAGTCCGAGGTTCCCTTCCTGAATCAGATCAAGGAAAAGCATGCCGCGCCCGACATACCTCTTGGCGATGCTCACGACGAGCCGCAGGTTTGCCTCGGTCAACTTGTGCTTGGCCTCTTCATCTCCTTCGCCCATACGCTTGGCCAGGTCAACTTCTTCATCGGCCGTCAGCAGAGGAACCTTACCGATCTCTTTGAGATAAAGCCGGACAGGATCTTCTGTACTGATTGTATCCGGAATTGTCAGATTGTTCTTGATGAGTGCTTCGGTATCATCGTCATCAGCGTCAACATCAGCATCATCCTGACCATGATCAAGATCAACATCATCACCCAGTTCAAGAACGTCAATCTCATTCTCTTCCAATACAGAATAGAGCTTATCGATCTGGTAGCTTGTCAGCTCGGTATCATGGAAAAACTCGTCAATATAATGCAGCTCAAGGACATTCTTATTGCTCTTGCCCTTTTTGACCAATTTGGCCAGATGATCATCAAAATCAGCATCTTCAATCTGGACTTCTGCATCGTCAGCTCCGCTGCCGTCTGCATGCTGATCATCGGAAACAGGATCCGCCACTAAATCATCCTGAATCTCCTGATCCAGTTCATCTCCCAAGTCATCGATCAGCTCATCGTCGCTGTCGATCATCTCTTCGATCTCAGGCAAGCTGTCTTTCAGGTTGATGTCCTTCTCTTTCTTTTTTCCTGCCATGCTGCATCCTTTCTATGGTGATCTGTCAAATTAACTTGCTTTTTTTAATGTTTTCAGCTGTTTTTTTCACTTCAAGGGCCTCCTGTAACGGCAAACCCCTTAATCGATTTATTATAACCTGATAGAGAAGTTCTTTCAAGGCCTTGTCCTGTTGCGAAGACGCTCTGATATCACTCAAATCAGCATGTATGACAGCCGCAGCCCTCTCTTGGTCTTCCTGGTTTTCAAAGCCGTCCACAATGGCAGCCGGATCAATCATTCCTCTCTGGCTCTGTTCATAGAGTCCTAGGCACATCTTTTTCAGAACAGGATCATCAAAATCATCAGGTTTGATATAGGCCTGCGCCGCTCTCAGCACGCGTTCATCACTGAACATCCAGGAAAGCAGTGTCATCGGAGCGCGGTTCTTATGATCGCCTGCACGTCTGACAGTCGGCGTTTTCTTCGGCTGCATTGTACGGGGCCGCATATTGATTCCAACTGCTTCTTTGCGCTGCACCTGCTCCAATTCTTCATTGGTCAGTCCGTACACGCGTCCGATCTCCTCCCGGTAAGCACGCTTTTCCACTTCTTCAGGCAGTTCATTTAAGAGACGGGCTGCCGCATGACAAAAATCAATTTTATCCTGGGGAATATCCAGATTTAAACCACGGGCTTCCATTTCGACAGAGAATAAAAAGCCATCTGTCGCAGTATCAATTCTTCTTTGATACTCTTCGCCTCCAGCCGCTTTGATCAACTCGTCCGGATCTTTATACGGAGCCAGACGCACGATGCGTGTATTGATGCCAGCCTCGCGCAACATAGGAATCGCCCTGAGCGATGCGTTGGTTCCCGCTCCGTCTGAATCGTAAGTGATGTAAACCTGCTTCACAAATCGACGCAGCAGTTTTGCGTGTTCTCCTGTCAAAGAAGTTCCCAGTGATGCCACAGCGTTCGTAAACCCTGCCTGGTGAAGTGAAATCACATCCATGTAGCCCTCACAAAGAAGAAAGAAGCTCTTTCGGCTTTTTTTCGCTGCAAACAATCCGTACAGATTACGGCTCTTATCAAACACATAGGTCTGCGGTGAATTCAGGTACTTGGGTTCGCCATCCCCCATAACCCGTCCTCCGAAACCTATGACACGGCTGTTCAAGTCCATAATCGGGAACATGACACGGTTCCAGAAACGGTCATTGACACCATTTTTCTCCGATATATCGATTAGTCCGGCATCTTTCATCATCACGGGATCAAACCCTTTGTCTTTTAAATGCTGATAAAGATGATCACTGTATTTTCCGGCGTAACCCAGTCCGAAACTTCGGATAGTCTCCATGCTCAGCCCGCGGCCTGTCAGGTATTTGAGTGCCCTTTCTCCTTTGGCTGTACGCAGATTCGCATAATAAAACCTCGCCGCCTCTTTATTCATCTCCAGCATGCGGCTTTTCCTGTCCCGTGCCTCTTTGTCTTTTTGAGAAAATGACTGTTCCGGCAGCGTTATGCCTGCACGATCTGCCAGCGCTTTGATAGCTTCAGGATAAGTCATGTTTTCGTGCTCCATCAGGAACGTGAAAACGGTTCCTCCTTTACTGCAGCCAAAACAATAAAACATCTGAGAAGCAGGATCAACAGAGAAAGACGGCGTTTTTTCATTATGGAACGGACACAGGCCAAAATACCGTGATCCTTTCTTTTTGAGCGTAACATACTCGCCAATCACACTGACAATGTCATTGGCAAGGCGTACTTCTTCAACTATCTCATCGGAATAATACATTCTTTTTCTCAGTTGCTCTCACGGCTGTAATCAGCCATCAGCTTTCTATATAGTCTTCTATTTCTATTTCATGATCAATCGGATCCGGGCCCGGAGCCGTCCCTTCTGAAAACTTCACGGCCACTGCATTATGATCATCACGGTAATCAAGCGCTTCAACCTTTTCAAGCTTACGGTTGATCTGGCGCGTGCGGACCCCAATCAGCTTCTCCAGCTCCTGATCGGCACTGTTCAGATTCTTTCTGGCCTTATCCAGCACTCCGGCAAAAGTGGCAAATTCCTTTTTGACATCAGCAAGGAGCGACCATACTTCATTAGAATGCTTCTGGATTGCCAGTGTTCTAAAGCCCATCTGCAGGCTGTTGAGCAATGCCGCCATGGTCGTAGGCCCGGCAATATTGACGTGGTATGTGCGCTGCAACTCCTCCATCATGCCCAGTCGGATAGCCTCTGCATACAACCCCTCAAAGGGAAGAAACATAATTCCGAAATTAGTCGTATAAGGCGGATCCAGATACTTGTCACTGATGTCTTTAGCCTCTGACTTTAGACGGCGCTTCAGCTCTTTGGATGCATCCTCTATGAGCTGCGGATCACCAGTCTCCGTTGCATCGATCAGTTTTTGATATGTCTCCCCCGGAAACTTGGAATCGATCGGAAGCCATATTTGCTTTATATCCTCGTCCTGTCCAGGCAGTTTAACAGCAAATTCGACGTTATCCGCGCTGCGCCGCTTCGTGTGCACATTAGCCTCATACTGATCCGGAGATAAGATTTCTTCCAAAATACTGCCAAGCTGCATCTCGCCAAGCATACCGCGGGTCTTGACATTAGAGAGCACCTTCTTAAGATCGCCGACTCCGGTAGCCAGTGTCTGCATCTCGCCAAGCCCCCGATAGACTTTCTCGAGCTCTTCATTCACACGCTTAAATGACTGGCCGATGCGGTCCTCCAGTGTCTTTTGAAGCTTTTCATCGACAGTCTCGCGCATTTTCTCAAGCTGATCATTGTTTTCGTGCGTCAATTGCTGCAGCTGTTCGCGCATCGACGTACGGATATTGTCCAGCTTTTGCTCGTTCTGTCTGGATGTCTCCCCCAAAACATCAGAGAAATCCCTTATCCTTTCAGACATATGACCCAATTTATCAGAGATGTTGTTTGAAACAGCATCTCCGTAATTTTTGAATACACTGTCCACATATGTTCGTGTGGCCAACGCCGATTTGTCCATGTCATCCCGCAGCTCTTCACGGATTTCATTCTGTCTGCGCAGCAGATCTTCCTTGCTTCGTTCACTGTGTTTTTGCGATATCAACACAACGACCATTAAGACAATCATCGCTGCGAGGAGCAAAACCATCAGAATCAAGACACTTGTATTTGTCATTTTCACACATTCCTCCAATTAAAATTATACTGGAAATCCCAGGCCGGGTCAATGAGCCGGCTGTTGACACTTTATAGAATTTTTAGTATTATAAACCTTCGATAGAGGCGCGGCTGACATCAGTAGTTTCCTCACCAATCAGGGAGGGGGTCTTGATTTAAACCCTGGCCGGAAATGAAAGGGAAAGCCGCCGAGGAGCCGAATTCATCAGCCCCCGTTCATTCGCAGCTCCGGGCCGCGGGAATAAGATCCTTCGGACTGTCGCAGATTATGCGGAGCGCTGTCATGATCAACCTGCTTTACAGTATTTGTCATGATATCCGCATCATGGCTTTTTTTATATCGAAAGGAGAACTAAATCATGTTTGTCAACACTGCGTGGGCACTGCTGCCCCCCGTCATCGCCATCGTATTGGCGCTGATCTCAAAAGAAGCTTACAGCTCACTTTTTATCGGTATTTTGGTAGGCGCTTTCCTTGTGGCCAAAGGCAATCCTGTCAAGGCAGTTGATCACATTGTCAATGACGGTATGGTCGCGGCAATAGCGGACAATGCCGGGATCTTTCTGTTTCTGATTCTGCTGGGCATTATCGTAGCATTGATCTCCGCTTCAGGCGCCAGCGCTGCATTCGGCCACTGGGCAAGAGAACACATCCGCACACGTGCAGGCGCGATGCTTGCCACCTTTGTGCTGGGTGTATTGATCTTTATCGATGACTATTTCAACTGTCTTACAGTCGGTACAGTCATGCGTCCCGTTACAGACAGCCACAAAGTTTCAAGACCTAAACTGGCTTATCTGATCGATGCAACTGCAGCTCCGATCTGCATGATTGCTCCGGTCTCCTCATGGGCTGCCGCTGTATCAGGCGTCGCCAATGATCTTGACAATGGCGTATCCGGCATTCAGCTCTTTATCCGCGCGATCCCGTACAACTTTTATTCAATGCTCACCTTTGTCTTTATCATCGGTCTTATCATGATGCGCTTTGACTACGGTTCGATGAAAAAATACGAAGAACTGGCCGAGACCACCGGTGATCTGAGCGCCCTTGAAGGAACTGAAGATGAAGATACCGGCAATTCAAAGGGGCGCGTACTCGATATGATTATCCCGGTGGTTGTCCTGATTGTCCTGTGTACGATTGCCATGATCAGAGTCGGCGGTTTTTATTCACATAAGAGCGGATACTTCCATGATCTGCTCGGTTCATTCGGCAACACCGATTCTTATGCCGCTCTTCCGTGGGGTGCATTGATCACACTGGTTTTCACGATTGTTTACATGTGTGCCCGCAAAGTCATCAAGTTTAAAGAGGCGATGGAATGCATCCAGAAAGGGTTTGTCGCCATGATTCCGCCAATGGTCATCCTGACGCTTGCCTTCTCACTGAAGGCGATGACCGGCGCTCTCGGCGCAGATGTCTTTGTTCACAATGTCATGCAGGGTGCATCCAACCATCTGTACAGCTTGCTGCCGGCTATCATCTTCCTGGTTGCTGTGCTGCTTGCCTTTGCATCCGGCACTTCATGGGGCACATTCGGTATCCTGATTCCGATCGTGACAGCCATTTTTGATCCGAGTTCACCGCTGCTGATTATCGGCATCTCTGCCTGCCTGGCCGGAGCTGTCTGCGGTGATCACTGCTCACCGATCTCCGATACGACGATCATGTCTTCGGCAGGTGCCCAGTGTGAACATATTAATCACGTCTCAACACAGCTGCCCTACGCTCTGTCCGTAGCAGGCATCAGCTTTATCATGTATATCATCGCAGGGTATGCGCAAAATGCGATTGTCTGCCTGATCATCGGCGCGATTGTCACCATCGCATTCCTGTTCCTGATGCGTTCCATGGCAGGGAGACGTTCTGTCAACAAGTAACTTCTGTATTCAGGATGATAAAAGGCTGATCAGAGTTTTCTGATCAGCCTTTTTTAATTTCATAAATTGCGGGAGATCTTAAGCCGTCTTACTCCGCTTCCTCCACTTCATCTGAAAGTGCTTCTCTCTGGTATACCAGCACTTTCTTGGTGTAGCTGGCGAAGGCGTCTTCGACCAGTTCATCATCCGGTTTTCTCGTGAAAACGGAGACAACCGGCACAATCAAAAGCCCGGCGATCATGCAGAAAGCGCCCGCATTGATCGGAGACTGTAAAAGCACCGGGAAGCTCGGTCTGATCAGCATGTTCAGAATCATGAAGACTGTTGCAAAGATGAAATTAACCCAGCAGGCCGCAGCCGTTGTCTTCTTATTGTACAGGCCGTACAGGAAAGGAGCCAGAAATGCGCCTGCCAATGCGCCCCAGGAGACACCCATCAGCTGCGCGATAAAGGTCACATTGGATTTGTACTGGATCAGTGCGATCACAACTGAAATCACGATAAACACTACGATGAGAAGACGCATGATCAGGATCTGTTTTTTCTCTGAAATGTCTTTCTTGATATGATCACGGATCAGATCAAGAGTCAGTGTCGAACTGGAAGTCAATACCAGCGATGACAATGTCGACATAGACGCCGACAGGACAAGCACGACGACTATTGCAATGAGTATATCAGGCAGTCCTGAAAGCATTGTCGGAATGACAGAGTCAAATCCATCCGCTTCAATATTGATCTTGTCTGCAAACAGACGGCCAAATCCGCCCAGAAAATAGCATCCGCCGGCGACCAGGAAGGCAAATATGGTAGAAATGACGGTACCGGTTTCGATGGACTTTTCACTCCTGATCGCATAAAACTTCTGCACCATCTGCGGAAGTCCCCATGTGCCCAGGGAAGTCAGAAGGACAACGCCGAGGAGGTTGACCGGATCAGGTCCGAAGAACGAGTTAAAGGCTCCGGGTGTTGTTGTCATGGTCTCATCAGTCACATGTCCCATACCGTCAAGTGCAGCCATAAAACCGCCCTGGCTCTTCAAAACGGCTGCGATCACTGCCACGATTCCGATGATCATAATCAGGCCCTGAATAAAATCGTTAATGGCTGTGGCCATATAGCCGCCGGCAATCACATAGATACCGGTGAGAACTGCCATGACAATGACACAGATGCTGTAATCGATATTAAATGCCATACCAAAGAGACGGGACAGTCCGTTGTAAAGAGAGGCCGTGTAGGGAATCAAAAAGATAAATGTGATGATTGACGCGCCGATCTGCAGTGATTGTGCGCCAAAGCGTTTCCCAAAAAAGTCAGGCATTGTGGCAGAGTCCAGATGCTGCGTCATGATTCTGGTTCGTCGGCCCAGAATACTCCACGCCAGGAAGGATCCGATCAGCGCATTTCCGATTCCGGCCCATGTCGCTGCAACACCGTATTTCCAGCCGAACTGGCCGGCGTATCCCACAAAGACAACGGCTGAAAAATAAGATGTTCCGTAGGCAAATGCAGTCAGCCACGGACCGACGGCGCGCCCGCCGAGAACAAATCCATTGACATCAGTGGCGTTGCGTCTGCAATACAAACCGATTCCGACCATGATGGCAAAAAAGATCACCAGTAACAGAATTTTAATCACCATTTTTAAGCTCCTCTCCTACTTATATCTCTTTATATGTGTCTATCCATTCCCTTAGGTATTTAACAGCTTTTCTGTATCCCTCAAATCCATATCCTGCAAATGTTTTGATGCACGCCATTCCTGCATATGACACTTGCCTGAAGGGCTCTCTGGCACTCACATCAGACAAATGGACCTCAACAGCCGGCAGGCCCACTGCCTTCAGTGCATCAAGAATCGCGATGCTCGTATGCGTGTATGCCGCAGGATTGATCACAATCCCGTCAGCATTCCCGTAAGCCTCCTGAATCTTATCCACGATCTCTCCCTCATGATTGGACTGATATACCTCACATAGGACTCCTGCCTCCTTGCAGGCGCTTTTACAGCAGGCCTCCAATGACGCGTAGTCTTCTTTGCCATATATTTCAGGTTCTCTGGTTCCAAGCATGTTCAGATTTGGTCCGTTGATGATCACAAACTTCATACCTGCTTTTACCGTCCTTTTTGAATCGTCTCTTCAATAACGTGCAAAACTGTCTGTATCCGCTCATCGTCTATCCTGTTATTCATAAAAATCTCCGATGCGCGCACAGCCTGAACAACCAACATTGACAGACCGTTCTCTGCGATCATCCCGCGCTCATCGGCCTGTTTTAAAATACATGTGCGTGAAGGATTGTAGATCAGATCAAACACTGCTTCAGGTCCCCTGAATACATCCAGGGAGATCACTGATCGGTCCCCGTCCGGATACATACCGACCGGTGTCGCCTGAACGATGAAATCCGCATCATTGTATGCGTTCTCATCTTCATAGCAAACAGGCCCTCTTCTGGATACCGTCACTATCTCACCGGCTCCCATATCGCCAAGCGCTGTGCGGACCGCCTGCGCAGCCCCTCCGTTTCCAAGAATAACTCCTTTTTTGCCGTGCACCTGATACCGGGCTTTTTCTTCAACCATAAATCGGAATCCGTCATAATCGGTATTGTAACCATGCCAGCCATCTGAGCGCCGCACCAGAGTGTTCACGCTTCCGATTCGGATTGCTGCTTCATCGATCACAGCGCACAGAGGCATCACCGCCTGTTTGTATGGAATCGTCACATTCATACCCGAAAGCTCTGTCTGTTTGATAAATCTTTCCAGCTGCGAAGGATCAACCTCATACAGATCATAGGGGTAATCACCCAGCAATGCGTGAATCTGCGGCGAATAACTATGCCCCAGTTTTTCTCCGATCAACCCGAATTTACTGATTTTTGTATCGGTCAGCATCAATCACATATCCTCATAATAACTACCGAGATACTCAAAGTGTTCACAAACCCCCTGAAGCTCATCCATCGTCGATATAAAATCCGGTGTATAGACGCTTTTTTCAAGGTCAAAATAAAACATAAACTCAAAATTGCGGTCCGGGAGCGGCCGGCTCTCAAGCTTAGTCATATTCATTCCCAGCGCATAAAAATGCGCTAGCAGCCTGTAAAGAGCTCCGGGTTTGTGCGCAGTCACTGCCATAATGCTGGTCTTATCAGCCCCCGGATAGATTTCCAGATCCTTGGATATACAGATAAACCGTGTGTAATTATTGCCGGTATTCTGCACGTTTTCTTTTAAACACTCCAGTCCGTAAATATCAGCACACACATATGATGCGAGAGCCGCCAGGTCGTTCCTGTCAGACTCAGCCACCATCTTTGACGCTGTGGCCGTGTTGGCACAGGCTGTCACCTTTACCCCGGGAAGCGTATCAAGAAAGTTTCCGCATTGGCTGATCGCCTGCTCATGAGATATAATCTCTCTAATATCCTCGAGCCTGGTTCCCGGTTTAACGAGAAGAGAATGATCCACCTTCAGGCGAACAGAACGGACAATCGAAAACTTGTGCTCCATCATCAGATCATACACTTGATTGACTGACCCGGCTGTACTGTTTTCAATGGGCAGAACTCCGTATTTGCACAGGCCTTTTTCAATCGCAGTGAACACAGAATCAAAAGTGCTGAAGTACATAATCGTAGGAGATGCGAACAGCTTTTCGCACGCAATCATCGAATGCGCCCCTTCCGTCCCCTGACACGCCACAACAGGAAACTCAGGAAACTGTTTGGGTGTGTTCTGGATTGCCTCCGCGATCTTTTTCCCGAGACCGCTTACTGCACCGATTCTTCTGGTTTGATAGGCGCGGCTTAAGTCCATGATGGATGTGAAAAGAGAAAAGACATCTCTCTTAAACTCCTCATCTGTCATCGATACCAGTTCATTCATTTTCTCGCGTTCACGTCTGGAGTCATACACCGCTTTGCCGGTTTTCTTCTTAAAATCTGCAACCTCCCCGCAGATTTTCATCCTCTGCTCAAAGAGCTCTACCATCTTCCGGTCAACGTGATCGATCTGTTTTCTTAATTCCTGCAAATCCATTATGCTTCCTCCACTATTGTCTGGATGTTTCCGCTTCCATGATTGCATCAAGCAGGGCGCAGGCACAGGCTGCCTCAACAACCGGAAGTGCCCGCGGCACGATACAGGGATCATGCCTTCCGCTGATTGTAAGGCTTACATTCTCACCGGATGACAGATCCACGCTCTCCTGCTGCCTTGCAATAGACGGTGTCGGCTTAAAAGCCGTTCTGAACTCAACCGGCATACCGGTTGTAATACCGCCCAGAATTCCTCCCGCATGATTTGTCTGCGTCTTCACACTTCCATCCTCATCATAGTAAAAAGCATCATTATTAGAACTGCCTCGCATGGATGCTGCCCTAAATCCTGTTCCAAATTCAATTCCTTTGACAGCCGGAATACCAAAGACAATCCGGGCAATCCTGTTCTCAATTCCATCGAACATCGGATCACCTATCCCTGCCGGCACCCCCTCGGCCTTGCAGGAAATAATGCCCCCGACACTGTCGCCGTCCATCTTTGCCTGTTCGATCGCCTGCTCCATTTTCTCAGGTTCTGACTGACCACCGATTGCATCAATGGCTGCACTGATCCTGATGCCTCTTTTTACGAGCAGCTGCTTAGCGATCCCTCCGGCGATGCACAGCGGTGCTGTCATCCGTCCGGAAAAAGCACCGCCGCCGGACATGTCGATATCCTTTCCATACCGCAGTCTCGCTGTCAGATCCGCATGACCAGGACGCGGAACGGTTCTCAGATTGTCATAATCCTTACGCCTGATATTTGTATTAAAAATCACGGCGGTAATCAAGTCTGAATCAACAAGGCCGTCTTCTGAAACGCCTTTTTCAAACACAACTTGATCAGGCTCTCTCCTCGCAGTGGAAAAACGGTCTCTCCCCGGCGCTCTTCTGTCCATAAATGCCTGCAGATTCTTCAGATCAATGATCGTCCCCTCGGGTACACCTTGGATCGTCACGCCGATTTTTTCTGCATGGGATGCGCCGAAAATAGTCAGTCTGTAATTGTCTCCGTACGTATTATGCATGACCTCTCCTATTGACAGATGATGTTTGCTCCAAGCGATTTAAAGTCCTCCCAGAAACCGGGGTATGATTTTGAGACTGCCTCTGCCCCTCTGATCGTCACAGGGCTTTCACAGACAGTTGCAGCGATTGCCGCACTCATGGCGATGCGGTGATCATTAAAGGCATCCACCGCTCCTCCTGATAAAGGCCGTCCGCCTGTCCCGGAAACGGTCATCGTATCATCAGACAGTTCACATGATACACCTAATCCCCTGAGCATAGCCGCTGTCGCTTCCAGCCTGTCACTCTCTTTATCGCGCAGACGCCTTGCGCCATTAAATACAGTTTTTCCACTGGATGCTGCGGCTGTAACAGCGAGAATGGGCAGCAGATCCGGACATCCATCCACGTCAATCTCCGTATCACCCGCATTCATCAACTGAGTTATATAGGCCCCTGCCAGTCGATCTGCCTGGACAGAGTCTTCTCGGACTCCCTTGATACAGATATCGGATCCGAGCGCCTGTGCCGCGATCCAGAAGGCAGCAGCGGACCAGTCTCCTTCGATTATAAACCGCCCCGGAGAATGATACCTGTCAAGCGGCCTGATTTTAAAGACCCTGTCTTCAGCAGATGCTTTTGCCCCAAAGGACCGCATCACATCCATTGTCAGCTGTACATATGCGGAAGAGGACAAATCTGTCGTCAAATGAATCTCAGATGGCTCGCCAAGAAGTGTCAGTGCCATCAGGAGCGCTGAAATATACTGAGATGACACATTTCCCGGCATCGTGTACAGTCCGCTTCTAAGGGCGCCTCTGACATCGAGATGCTGACCCTGCCTGATAAAGGTCATGCCCTTATTCTTAAGGACATCAGTCAGTTCGCTGATCGGCCTTTGCATCAGCCGTCCCCGCCCTTCAATGCGAACATGCGCACCGCACACACCGATCAAAGGAAGCATAAAACGCAGCGTCGAACCGCTTTCACCGCAGTCAAAAGTATGCTCGTCACCATCCGATGTGCGGGTCTGAGGAGCAGGACAGACTTGATACCCTTCCTCGGTTGGTCTGATCTTAGCTCCCAGCATCACCAGTGCGCGCACGGTTGCCTCTATATCCTCTGACACCGTCCGGCAGATTACCTCTGTCCCCCGATCTGCAAATGCTGCGCAAATCAGTGCCCTGTGTGCCTGTGATTTAGATGACGGCACTTTCACCGTTCCATTCAGTTTTCCTGGCAGTATCGTCAGATCCATTTCACATTCCCGCCTCAAGCCAGTCTTTGACATCATCTGCATTGACCGGAACGATATCACAATTGCCGATTGTGCGCGGTACAATGAGAGAAATCACATCGCCCCTTCGCTTCTTATCTGCTGCGATAAACGGCAGCAGTTCATCCGTTTTCATCTCACAGTTAACCGGCAAATCAAACGATCTGATGCATTGCTCAATTCCCTGAGGACAGGCTTGTTTACAGAACCCCATCGCATAGGATGCGCGCGCTACCATGCACATGCCGGCCGCTACAGCCTGCCCGTGTGTCATGGAAAACCGGCTGACTGCTTCTATCGCATGACCGAACGTGTGCCCCAGATTCAGTTTCCGTCTGACTCCGTTGTCATACTCATCTTCAGCCACATAAGCTGCCTTGATATCGATACAACGTGTTATCACCGGAACACGGTCAAAACCAATACCCTCCAGTGTCAGCTTAGCGAATAAATCAGGATCCTCCAAAACACCGTACTTGATCACCTCGGCGCATCCGTCCCTAAAGATATCCTCCGGAAGCGTTGAGAGCACCGACGGATCACAGATGACAAGCTCCGGCTGACAAAACGCCCCTGCCAGGTTCTTTCCTGCCGGCAAATCGATCGCTGTCTTTCCGCCAACTGATGAATCAACCATAGCCAGAAGGCTTGTCGGGATCTGAATATACGGCACACCGCGCAGATATGTCGCCGCGGTGAAACCGGCTATATCTCCCACAACACCGCCTCCGAGTGCGATGACGGCATCACTTCGCGTGATAGATTCCTGCGCAAGAAAGTCCAGAAGTTCTTCATAAATACGGATGTTCTTACTCTTCTCGCCTGCCGGAATGACCTTTGAGACGGCTTCAATGCCTTCCAGCCTGAGTGAATCAATCAATGAATCCAGATATAACGGGGCCACATGAGAGTCACTGATGACAGCCACTCTTCCATCAACATGTTTTGATATCAGGGAGCCGCTTTCCTTCAGCAGATTTTCTCCGACATACACTCTGTATGGTCTGCCTGTTTTGACATCTACGGTTATCATCGTCCGTCTATCTCTTTCTTTCTTTTGCAGCCGTCCTCAAGCAGCCTGATCAGTCTGTCCTGATCATCCTCGCTGATCGCCTCCTTGTATTCGGAGAGTCTGTCAATCAGCCCATCGATTTCACTCATCAGATTGTCTTTATTGGCCAGAAACAGCTCTGCCCACATATCTGCCTTAAGCCATGCCACCCGCGTCAGATCTTTATAACTGCCGGCAGACATTCCTTTATGTCCCTCAGCCTGCGGGCTTTTGATATAGGCATTTGACACGATATGAGCAAGCTGTGATGTGAAAGCAATCCTGCGGTCATGTTCCTGAGGTGTCGTAAAAGCGTAGCTGCCGAATCCCGCCGGAGAAAGAAGCTCTTCTGCACGGGCCAGCGTCTCGGCTGTCTCGTCCGGTTTTGCTGTGATGACCATCGGCTGATCATCAAACAGCTCTTCTGTTGCATATTTGTACCCGGAATTGTGTGTGCCTGCCATCGGGTGTCCACCGATGTAAGTAAAACCATATTTATCAGCTAAATCAAAACCGATCCGGCAAATATCTCTTTTGACACCCAGACAGTCGATGACGATTGTCTTCTGACTGATCAGCGGTGCAGCCTGAACAAAATAATCCATCGCCGCCTGCGGATATGTTGTAAGCAGAAGCAGATCACATGTCCCAATCGTCTGATCAGTCAGTTCATCATCCACATCACCCGACATCATCGCAAATTGAAGGATTGTATGATTGATATCAGCCGCAAGCACACGGCAGTCCTCATGTCGTTTGTACGCTTTTGCAAAAGAACCGCCGATCAGGCCCAGGCCAAGAATGCCGACAATCATCCGACTACCTCCTTAATTCTTTTCATCTGCACTGCCAGCTGCTCAAACTGCTGAGGTGTCAGGGATTGTGCGCCGTCACACAGCGCATGCAGAGGATCGTTATGAACCTCGACCATCACGCCGTCCGTTCCCGCCGCGACAGCCGCCATGGCCATCGGCGGAACCAGATGAGCCCTTCCAGTTGCGTGAGAAGGATCAATGATGATCGGAAGGTGCGTCTTCTCCCGCAGAACTGGTATAATTGACAGATCCAGAGTATTGCGCGTAGCTGTCTCAAAAGTGCGGATACCGCGCTCACAGAGAATGACTTTCTCATTGCCTCCGGCCATGATATACTCGGCGCTCATCAGCAGCTCCTCGATGGTATTGGCCAGACCGCGCTTGAGCAATATCGGCTTATCGACATGTCCCAGTTCCTTTAGCAGTTCAAAATTCTGCATATTGCGGGCACCGATCTGGATGAGATCCACATCGTCAAACAGATCAATATGATCAATATCCATCAACTCTGTCACAATCGGCAGACCGGTTTCTCTTTTTGCAAGCGAGAGCAGGCGAAGCCCCTCTTCTTTAAGCCCCTGAAAACTGTAGGGTGAAGTCCGCGGCTTAAATGCACCGCCGCGCAGAATCTGCGCGCCTACTTTTTTGATATCGTTGGCGACGGAGATGATCTGCTCTTCAGTCTCCACTGAACACGGACCCGCGATCATCACCAGATCCTGACCACAGCCGATCTTTACACCTCCGACATCAATCGTGCTGTTGTCAGGGTGGAACTGCCTGCTGCAAGTCTTATAAGGCTCGCTGACCCGGCGGACACTCTCTACAATATCAAGACTCTCGATCAGTTCTCCGTCGATGCTCGTCGTATCACCGATCAGCCCCAGAACGGTATGGTGTTCTCCTCTTGAAATATGGACATCAAGATGCTGGCTTTTCAGCCATGCAATCAGCTGTTCTTCTCTCGCCTTACTGACATCAGGTTTCAATACACATATCATTTTTCTATCTCCCTCTATTCCACAAAAAAGACTGCACAGTAGCGATTCTGTGCAGTCCGTTATACCTCAATCACGAGATGACACGTCTTAGTTTATATGCGAACAGCACAAATCACTATTATTTTCCCCGTAAAAATAATAGCCGTAAAAATACTGTGCATTTACATAAACAAAAGACATATTCATAAAAATGTAATCTCCTCAAAAGTTAATATTACGCCTGTTGTGCACTGATGTCAACACAAAAATACCTGATTGCTAAAAACAGCAGGCACAGCAATAATCTTCAATCATGAACTCTTTAAAAGTCAGCTGCTCATATTCTTCCGGATTCTCTGTATAAAGCACAGGCTGATTATCACAGAACCTGATGTGAAAGGATTTAAAATCCCGTGAAAGACCTTCTCCCGTATATTTTACGAATGCCTCTCTGAGCGTCCAGATCCTTGTAAATCGTACCGCCTTCTCATGATCACCTGCTGCCAGAATATAATCTCTCTCGTCTTTGCTCAAACTCTTTGCCAAAACCGCCTGCCGCGGCTCTCTGATCTTTTGGATATCACATCCTACCGGCCTGTCACTGACAACGCACAGCGCATATTCTCCTGAGTGAGAGAGATTAAAATAGATTTCATTACCTTTCAGGAACGGTTTATGATGCGACCCGTACACAATCCGGCTGCGCACATCACGGATCCCGCGTGATAAGCACTCCTCCTCAAGCAGTGTCCACGCGAGATCCGACAGAGTCTGTTCTTCTGTTCTTTTCCTGTAAGAAATCTGGATCATCTGAATGCTTTCTCTTATGCCTTCTCAACCTCATAATCTGAGAAAGAACCTGTCTTGCCGGCTCCGCTTGTATCTGCTTTATCCGAGTAATCCGTCACCGTCACTGTGTATTGGCTGTCACCCTTTACATAAACCGTACCGTCGGCTCCTTTAATCGTAACAGTCTTCCCGTCTGCATCAACAATCTTGCCTTCACCAGACAAACTTGTCACTGTTGAATCACCTGTGACGACCCATGTTGAGTCAGCATCTATCACAACATTACAGCTTCCGTCTCCCCCGTTTCCGGCACAGGACTCATCATCAATAAACGCACCGGTCAGTTTACTTCCGTTCAACATATAAAAGTCTAGATCACTGATGCTGTCATAAATGATATCACCCTTCATCTGCTGGTCATCAGCCGTAAATGTGCAGTCGGCTCCGTTGGAACCGGTGCTGCCCCAGCCTCTCTTATTCGCATTGCCGGTGCAGCGCAGGAAATAATCAGTGTTCTCCGGGTAGTTGATCTCCACATCAGAGAGCGTAATGACAGACTGCGTATTAGTCGTATAGATAATCCCGCCTTCTTTTGCCGTGATGCTGCCTCCATCCAGGATTAGTGTCCCTTCGCCATCTTCGGCATCGCCCGACATGCTTTGATAAACGATCAGATTCCAGATATTATCATTTTGTTCGTTCTCTGTCTGAGAGGATGTCAGATCGCAATCATAAAGGCGAAGCGCATTTTTGCCCTCAATACAGATTCCTTCGGAAGCTGTCGATGTAAGTTTTGCATCATTGACTGTAATATCTGCCGTACAGTAAACCGCCGGTGAACCAGATCCGTTGGACGTATAGCTCCCGCCGTCAACCACCATCGTACCGCCTCCGCGGTCTGAACGAATAGCTGCTGAGGATCCGCCATCTGTCTCCACTGTGTTGTCCCACGCATACAGCGTACCGCCGCCTGCCACATGAACACCGCCTGAAGCTCCCTGCGACGTCTTAATTGTCGTACCCGAAACATATGATGTGCTGTTTTCTCCGTATGAAAAAACACCCGCACCGCCATTGGCATCTGACGTGATTTGACTGTCCTTGACAATGGTTGTTCCGTCTGTTGTCAGGACAGCGGCGCCCACGCCGTAAAAACTGGCTGAATCGCCTCCTGTGCTCTCATCATTATCACGCGTGACAGCGACCTTATCCAAGGTCACTGTCGCATCATTTTCTGTGAGCGTTGCACTCTCATCTTTCCCTGTTGAGGTGATCTCATCGCCTGAAACAATTGTATCTTCAGTATATGTGTTAACTGCACTATAGGACTGCGGAGCTCCGGACGCCTGTCCTGACTGTCCCTGGCTGTTCTCCTCTCCTACGACAATTTTTGTGATATTGCCGCTCTCGCCGATTGTAACAGTGAGCGTATCTCCTTCGCTGATATCACTCAGAGAAGCCTCTTTGCCGTCAGCATCTTCCAATACAGAAGTGTCTGTAATTGTCATAACGATTGTCACGGCTCTGTCTGCCTGTTCTTCGCTGTCAGGCTCGTTATTGCTCTCTGCTTCCTCATCTGATCCGGAATCGTCCTGCGTGTTTTCATCCTGCTCAGGCATATCCGGCGG
>CADBOU010000133.1 GCA_902796355.1 uncultured Lachnospiraceae bacterium | reverse complement strand
CTTATACCGGCAGTCTGCCAGGTTCTCTGTAACGCCTGCCGCTGTCAGTACATCTGAAAGCAGATAATTATCGTTTGCTGTAGGTGCGCAGGAACGGATCATGCTGTCATATAGCTTTGTTTCATTTCCTGCGGTATCGATAAAGGTGATATATTCTTCCTCTGCCGGGGGCTCTTCACAGTATGTCACCGTAAACGTATCATTCTTCCATGTATAATCATTAAAATCTTCATCATACGCATCTGTCAGCTTGAGAGAAAACGTATAATACTTGCTTTTGTCATAACTGTCATTCGGTTTAAAAACAAAGCTAAGAAGACTTTGACCGGAAGCAACATTCACTCCTTGAGTGGTTGAGATTGAAATCAAGCCGCTCTCTGCATTAACCTGTAAATCTAATGCATCGTTATCTATCGAGGTAACATTCTCATTGCCAAAACTGAATATCTCTTGATCATAAGCAACACCGCTTGTGCCTGCTTCAGGATCTCCGACCTGAAGCCCGCTGAAACCAGACAGATCACTCTGTGAAACTAGAGAAATCTCTATATTTTCTCCGTTCTTTACTGCTGTTAATACCGGCTTGTGGTCTTCTTCTGCCGCAAACATATTGATTGCAACGCTTAGTGTCCCCACAAGCACCATTAAAGCAGATAAAAAAACTAATAATCTTTTTTGCAATTTCATTTATGCCGCCTCCTTTTTACGGATTTAAAAGATCTATTAATCCCATTCTGGCAAATAACTGTTAACCGCTATTCTTTTAATCATTGTGCTGTCCCGACTGTTAATGGTCTGATCAGCGTTCACATCAGCTGCAATTTTTTGTAGCGCATTGAGTGAATAAGTATTGACTGCCGCTCGAGAAGCCATGGTGCCATCTCTTGATGCAACTGATCCATCCAGATTGACATCTCCCTTTCGCACAATAGCAATAGCTATATTTGAATCCTTTACGTTGACAGTAAATGTATGCGCATTCCCCTGCTCAACACCTGTCAACCGCGAGTACGTACCATCTTCATTTTTTACAGCAACTGCACAGGCTTTGCCGTATTCTGCTGTAATTAGAACTTCTCCATTATATGTCTGATCATCAGTAATAAGCTTGTCTTCGGCCTTCAGGATCTTATTAGATTTATCCGCTGACCCACTCGTATAATCCTCAACCTGGATATGGGCTCCCTCGGCTTCCTGTACTGTAATTTCAACTAAACGCACGGGAGATACACACCGCTTACCACCGACTTCTGTCTTATCAATATACTGTTGTTCGCTGACGCCATAGCCGAAGCGAATACTGTCAGATGGCTGAGCCACAGCACCAACCTCATCCAGAGTACCCGGAAGTGAACTGTATGTAATCCCAAACGCTGCCGGCGCGCTGTATCTGTCCCCATCAGCATTATAGTAATAGCAGCAGTTTTTAACTGTATCCGCGTCTAATACCAAGGTGCTTCCGTCACACACCACTTTAATGCTTTTAAGCACGCAGTCATCAGCATGAAGATCCTGCATTATATCGCTAAGTGTTACATACTCTGTTGATACCATCAGTGTCTCGGGACTATTAAACCCGAATTGATAGGCAATCGGCCTGTCTGATCTTTTGAGGGCGTCAAACTCTGCCACCGTGTATGTATGGGAAACATCCTCCTTTCCTGCCTGTTTTATGACAAATGTCACTGCCTCTCTTGTTGTGTCAGCCAGAACGACAGTTCCTTCGCTGATCATCTCTCCACAGGCAGTACAATACGTATCGCCCGTATTGCCGTCATAGACCCAGACGGGATCCTTCGCATTGCGGATTTCTGTTTTCTCATGGTTATGCGGATTAAGCTCACCATATGACAAACCACATTCGCTACAGACAGCCTGATTACTGCACGTTGCTAAACCTCCCTTGTGAATGTGCGACGTAGTTGCAACCATGAGCTCCGGATAAGCACTGTTAACTAGAAAGAAGCAGTTGTCCTTGTTAATCAAAGCGCGAACCCCGTTTTCTCCGTCATGACCAAATGCAGCTTCATCTTTTGTGAAGAGTGTACTGTAAAAATCAGCACTGTCTGCCTGCAGCTGAAACAATGTCCTGCCGTCTATAAGATTTCCCTCCTCATGGGCTGTGTCAAGGACATATACGTTATCAATCACACTTTTTGAATTGGCCAAATGCCGGCCGATAACAGCGCCAATATGTGTTGTTTTCGCCTTTTCATATGACTGCACAGATCCATAATTAAAACAGTGATGCAACTGATAAACTGACCCAAATCCAATCATGCCGCCCACTGCATCATAAGCAGTCTGCCCATCCGCCTTCTGATAAGTAACCGAACCAACATTATATGTATCAGTCATGCTGGCTGTCGCAATAGTCGCCTGTCCGGCCAGTCCTCCTATGTTTCCTCTGAAGCCTGAAACATCACCATAATTTGCACACCGTGTAATCGCACCATAGAGATCCCCGACAAGACCTCCGACTTGAACACCGCTTGCCGGGAGCGCGTTAATATCTCCCTTGTTTATACAATCTGTCACAGATCCTGTAGCTGGAAGTTTTCCGGCAATTCCTCCTAATCGGCCAACGCCGCTGATACTGCCATAATTCACGCAATTGATAATATTGGTCGAAGAACTGGATGATCCTTTATCCTGTCCGAGTATCCCACCTGCATACAATGAAGCATCTGTAATGGCCACATAGCTGTCGCAGTTTATGATATCTGTATTAGCCGCTGTGTTGACAATACCGCAAGCGTTCTGCCCGCTTGATGAGCCATAAACAGATATATTCTTGATGACTGTTTTGTTGTCTGTGTCCTCCCCGTTGCAGTTTGCAAACAGACCCGACTTAATACCATGGAAATCTGTGATCTTATAACCTTGGCCATCAAAAACACCTGCAAATGCTTTATCGCCATTGCCGATACCATCCCAACTGCGGATACCGGATGTTCCATCTGTATTGACAAGAGAAACATCAGATCCTAGCAGGATCGTCACACCTTCAAATGTTGTCTCATCATTCTCAATCAGCGCATCGACTCCAGCAAGCTGATCTGCTGAAGTAATGGTATATGTATTATGGCTGCCATCAAACCAGGAGACATCAGGTGTATTCTTCCATAGTTTCGGTGTCGTAAGAGGCACAACCGTCAGTGTCAGAGATACCTCCTCCTGATTGATACGCTCATCAATCGTATATAACGGTTGACTCTTGAGGTCTGGCGTATCACCTGTATAAGTAAAACGATACAGATAGTCGTTAGCTTCGCCGACAGCTGCGCAATAATCCATGCTCTCATCTTCCGGCACAGCCCCGTCAATTAAAATCGATGTGATCTTCAGGACATCTCCTTCATATAGAGAATCACCAGTATTAACAGGATAGTTAGTCACCTGCACAGCTTGTCCATCTTCCATAATCATGCCATCTTTCTTGACAGCTATATTACAAACTGAATTTGGCTCTATCTGCAAGACGCCTGCCTTAGCCGACTCATAATATGCCGAAACAACTGATTCACCATTAACCGTGACATAGTCTCCTGTCATGCGGTTACCGTTAAGTGTGTAATAACGGAAATTCCACCCGGTTTCCGGTATGTTGGACAAATACACAACTGTGCCGTTGGCCATATTGCCTTCAGTATTCGCCTCTACTGCCCCGCCTTCAGCCTGGTTAACCGTCAGATTGCCGGTACCGCTGCTTTTTTCCCAGTAAAGCACCGGCATACCATCATCACCTGCAACATACGCCATGCCGTTCACATTTAGTCCGGACAGCATCGTCCCGTCAGTCATCTGAGAAGCGGCCATCTCCGTGACATTGATCGAGATGCTGGCCGGCAGATTGTATTGATAATAGCCGGGATACTCTGTATCATCACCGCTGTTCTTTAAATAATAACAACTGTCTACTGTGAATCCGCTTGCACTGTTGCCTGTACCACCGATTCCGCGGCCGTAATGATTTGTCCCTGTATCAATCTTTCCTGCGTTATAACAAGCGTAGATATCCATATGTTCATTTGCGCCTACAACACCGCCCGCAGGAGCTGAATATATTGTTGATATATTGCCGTCATTGTAACAGTTGATAATCGATCCGCTGTCAACATATGAACATGCTACAACGCCGCCTACGCCCTTAGAGTCAGTACTGTATACATAAGCGTGGTTTGCAAGATTCTCTAAAACAACACTTCCTCCGACAGAATCTCCATGAACAGCATTACTGCCACCGCCGACTACGCCAACAATACCACCAACCATACGTCTTCCCAGAACATACCCGGAAAGAGACATGTTTTTAACAGCAGGAGCTATGTCAGGATTTGCTTCGTCTTTATAAAGCACGCCTAGACAACCGACCAAGCCGGTTCCTTGTGAATAGGCCCAACCTCCATACGTGTACCGATAGCAATACAAATTGGTGATATGATGACCACCGCCGTCCAAAGTCCCGTTAAAAGAAGAAAGAACCATGCTGCTGGTATCTGCCGGATCAGCTGCCACCTCACAGCCAATTGGAAGCCAGTTGGGGTAATCTGACATATTTAAGCCCTTCGTAATTTCTCCGGTTTTCGGATCGTGTTCAGGCCAGACATGCTCTATTTCTGAGCCATCCGCACCCCCCATATCCATGTCTGCTGTTAGATGGATAATTCTGTTTGAAAAGTCATGTTTAGCAAGACCTTTCTTGGCAGTTCCGGATGCTCCGCCCGGCAGACCGGCTCCATCAGCAATTTCAAATTCGATATAATCCTGATTACCTTTTATGTGATAGTCTTTTGTCTCCACATCATAGGCGCCGTTAACAATTGCTGCCAACCCTGCCAGCTCTGCCGGCGTGTCCAGATTGAACTCCGTGTCTTCTTCGTTATACCAAGAGACATCGATCGCACCGTCCCACCGGTTTACAGAAAAATACTCCGCAATGATTGTCTCGTCACCGCCATAGGGTACTCTCACATTTTCGGAAGCCTGAGAAGCCTCAAATCCATCGAACGGAGCCTGAAAAGAATACTCATATTTTCCAGTGATCTCATTAAAGATGAAATCAGCAAATGCATACTCCGACCGATCCTCTTTGGTAAAATAGCGAATCGTGGCAATATCTTTTCCTGTAACCGCATCAAAGCTGCCCGTTATTACCTCTCCAGCCGCCGCTGCATGAGCATTCTGGGGCCATGCAGCAAACAAAAAAAGAGAAAGCAGCATCAACCCTGCAACCTGTATTAACCGTTTCAACATATATTCCTCCTCTCTCTAATCCTGAAGAATATAATATGTCCCTGACGCTTCATCAAAATAGACATTTCCTATCTGTTCTGCCTGATCAGGCATCTCCTGTTCTGAGCCAAGATCATTGTCCGAGAACGTGACAACATCCTGTTCCTGCTGTTCTTGCTCTTCCTGCCTGTTGTCCTGTGTTTGCCCCACCGGAACCTGCCAGTGAAGAATCAACGCCACCATAATGCCTACAGCTAAAATCAACATGACATCTGACATGTTGGAGACATAGGTCATCGGATCTACTTCTTCGTAAGAGCTCCTTCGTGCCCTTCTTCTATTTCTTTTCTCTCTAACACTCATGTTTACCATCCAAATTCATCATCAGAAGAACTCTTGCTGAATTGAAGATCCACAACACAATCAACCAGTGTTTCCAGATCATACATGTATTTTTTATACCAACGTCTTCTGATCGTACTGATAATCAAACAGATCCCTGCCGCAATCAAACCGGCAATTGTTGTATCAAACGCTGTCAGCATAGACTGCGAAAGAGTTAACGTATCTCCCTGCCCCAAAGCAATAATACCTGGTCCTAACGGAATTAACGTACCCAGCAATCCTGACATAGGAGCAAGCTTAGATACCAGATTCGTAACAGACAGCATCCTGTCATAGTGCGCCTGTTCATCCTCGATCAGTTCATCAGCCAGACTTTCCAACATGTTTTCATTAAAATCCGGATGCTTTGTCAGCTCAATCAATGCTCTCTTTTGTCTGACAAGAATTCCGCTTTTTGTGATGACTTCTCTTAGTTCACCTGTGTTTGCTTTCATATCATCGAGCAGCTTAGGAAGATGATATTTCAGATGAAGCCGTTCTCTAGCAGCTTCTATAATTAACCATCCGATACTGAAAAGTGAAAAAGCTACAAACCCAATCAGAATAATGATAATTGGTATTCTGGCAGCTGAAGCGATCGTACGAAGTATCGTTTCAATTACTGTTAATTCCATTTACCTGCATTTTCCTTTCTTCATACGCATTGAAAACGAAAGCATCTCCCATAAACCGCCAAGTATGACAATCAAAGCTGACCCCACACCCGTACACAGAAGAATTCTTTTGTCAATTTCTTTTTTCCCCGCTAAGTTATCATTTGGTTGAAACTCAGTTACATCCTCATTCACTGAATCATTGCTGCTTACCGCAGTCTTATTCTTGTCTTTGTTAAGCTTGTTCTGTATATCTTTTGATAATATAAAAGCGGATGTATTGCCGACACCGACTGCAGAAACTGAGGCAGGTTTTGTTTTTGAATCTGCTCTTTTTGCCTGTTGACTTGCATCTGCCTTACTTTTCGATTTTGCAGAAGACCCACTTTTGCCTGAGGTTCCGTTGTTTGAATTGCCCCTGCCTGAACTGATGCCCGATTTATTACTACTGCCTTTTTCCCCGTCATTCTCTGACTGCCTGTTCCCAGTTTCAGAAGAATTATTCTTGTCTTCCGGTTTTGTCCCTGATGTTTCTTGTTTTTCTGGCTGAGTCGATTCTTCTTTCTCTGGCACAGAATTCGGATCAGCACTTCCGCTTACCACCGAGGATCTGGCGACAGCTTGTTCTTCACTGATTTCACCAGTGCCAATTCTTGCTGAGATATATGCCTCGCCTTCGCCGATAATCTCATAATCAACATACACGTGCATTAGATCCGTATAAAAATCATCTTGTTCCATCCGGACACCTTTGATGACCAGTACTTCTTCATTAGAGGAAGCCATGTTGAGCAACCCATCCAAAGCATCGCGCACACCACTGTTAACGCTGACAGTCGTCTCCATTGTGTGTGACCCATAGCTGCCATCCAGCTCGGGAAGCGACTCTCCTCCGTCATACTCTGGTTTTCCCCTCAAGGTGACATAGATGGTTCGCACATACTTGGCACTTTGACTGGTCAGGGTTTCTTCAGGATTTGTCTGTCCGAAGAGCAGCCGGAAACGGGTGGATGGATTTGCATGATCCCAATCGGGCAGCGAATGCTCCGGATTCTTGTCATTCAATTTAGGATCTATGGAATAAGACATCCAGTTATCTTCGAGTGCAAGCATGGGCTCAACTTTTTCACAGTAATCCCAGCAACCTTTTGAGTCGTACCCAGTTACTTTAAAATCATCATCCCGTATCCAGTGAAGATGCCCGATATAATCCTCAAAATAGTACCGATCCTGAAACAGCACATCCCTGTCAAAAGCAGCCTGTATTCCACTGTGGTCGATGACATAAAACTGAAGATTAAGAATGTCATCGTAATAAATATGTGCATATTCTAAAAGTTCTCTGAGAGGAAACCCCCGAGCTGCATCCACAATTTCAGTAAATTTTAAATCACCGGTGGAACTTCCCTGATAATACGAATACGCCTGCTCATACAGCGGAAGATTATCCATCAGTTCACTCCAATGATAATCTCCAACCACAACATACTCACTCAGCTGCATCCCGGGATAGCCGATGGCAACCGATAGATGATCCGTCACAGCATCAGCTTCGACTCGCTCTGGGACCGTGAACACTGCTGTCAACATTATGACAATTATGAGCGTCAGTTTTTTCAGGGCAGCGGTATGCAAGTCCTTACCTCTTTTCCTTCTATCTCTTTTTTAATAATCACAACTCTCATCCCATAGACTTCCCAGATGGTCTCTTCTGTCAGAACTTCAGATGCATCACCATAGGCAAAGAGTTCACGGTTCTTCAGAATCATAACTTTGGTCGCATACTGAAGGGCATGCTCTGGGTTGTGTGTGGACATCAGCACTGTATATCCATCCTCTGTCAGCTTCCTGACGTGCCTCAGCACAAGCTGCTGGTTACCGTAGTCAAGGTTTGCCGTCGGCTCATCCATGACAAACAACCCTGACTGCTGCGCAAGAGCCCGCGCCAGAAAGGCAAGCTGCCGCTCTCCTCCCGAGATTTCCTGGATTCCCCTCTCTGCAAGGGTATCAATTCCCAGCGCACGCAGTGCACTCTGTGTAATCTCAATCTGTTCTTCCCCCGGTGAGCTCACCGGAGACAGGGTTCCCGTTGTTCCCATAAGCACGGTGTCCATCACTGTATAATTAAAGACAGGTGCCTCAGCCTGCGGGATGTATGCAGCGTTTTTAGCAAGTTCACGTCGATTCATCTCAAGGACACTTTTACCGTCAAGCAGGACTTTACCGCTATAATTGCGAAACAAACCAAGAAGACATCTGAACATCGTACTCTTTCCT
>CADBOU010000132.1 GCA_902796355.1 uncultured Lachnospiraceae bacterium | reverse complement strand
GGCGGTGTGATCTGTGCGCCGTCCTCCCAGTAGACCTTGTAGCCATTATAGTCTGATGGATTATGGCTGGCTGTGATGTTGATACCGGCTATACAGCCTAAATGACGGACCGCAAAGGACAGCTCCGGTGTCGGACGCAGTGATTCAAACAGATAGGCGTGAATGCCGTTTGCTGCGAGCACGCAGGCCGCAGCCTCAGCAAACTCCGGTGACATATGCCGGCAGTCATAGGCGATCGCCACTCCCTTTTTCTGCCCCTGCAGCTTGATGATATAATTTGCCAGTCCCTGCGTTGCCTTGCCGACCGTGTAGATGTTCATCCGGTTCGTGCCGGCACCCAGAATACCACGCAGTCCGGCTGTGCCAAACTCCAGATCTTTGTAAAATCTCTCTTTGATCTCGTTCTCATCACCGGCAATGGAACTCAGTTCAGCCCGCGTTTTTTCATCAAAGAACGGGTCATCCCGCCACGCGCGGTAAATCTCCATATACTGAGCACTCATGTTTCTTCCTCCTTACTCTGCTTCCTGTTTAGAGCTCGCAGTTGCCCACCGTCCTCGGGAACGGCAGTACGTCGCGGATATTGGCCATGCCTGTCACATACATGACACATCTTTCAAAGCCAAGGCCGAATCCGGCATGCGGGGTCGTTCCGTACTTGCGAAGGTCCAGATAGAAAGCATAGTCTTCTTCGCTGAGATTGAGCTCTTTCATCCGGTTCTGCAGCTTATCAAAATCATCTTCTCTCTGGCTGCCTCCAATGATTTCTCCGATACCAGGCACCAGACAGTCAACTGCCGCAACTGTTTTCCCGTCATTATTTAGTTTCATATAAAACGCTTTAATTTCTTTAGGATAATCTGTGACAAATACCGGGCGGTGATATACCTCCTCTGTCAGATAGCGTTCGTGCTCTGTCTGCAAGTCACTGCCCCAATGCACTTTATACTCAAAACGGTCATTTTCCTTTGCAAGAATCTCAACCGCCTCCGTGTAGGTCACTCGGGCAAACTCAGAGTTAACGACATTCTCCAGCCGCTCAAGCAGCCCCTTGTCGATAAACTTATTAAAGAACTGCATCTCCTCCGGAGCGTTCTCCATAACATACCGGATGATATACTTGAGCATATCCTCCGCCACTTCCATATCTCCGGCCAGATCAGTGAAAGCCATCTCCGGCTCGATCATCCAGAACTCTGCAGCGTGACGCGTTGTGTTGGAGTTTTCAGCTCTGAAGGTAGGTCCAAACGTGTAAACATCACGGAAGGCCTGTGCAAAGGCTTCCACGTCGAGCTGGCCGCTGACCGTCAGTCCTGTCTGCTTCCCGAAAAAGTCCGTGCTGTAATCCGGCTCTTTGCCGCTACGCCCCAGCTCATCCAGATCCATCGTTGTCACCTGGAACATTTCACCGGCACCCTCGCAATCACTGCCCGTGATGATTGGCGTGTGCACATAGACAAACCCGCGCTCCTGGAAGAACTTATGGATCGCATAAGCCAACATGGAGCGAACGCGGAATACCGCCTGGAAAGTATTGGTGCGCGGGCGCAGGTGCGAGATCGTGCGCAGATATTCGAGCGTATGACGCTTTTTCTGCAGCGGATAGTCAGGTGTCGATGCACCGGCAATCTCCACCTTTGCCGCCTGAATCTCAAACGGCTGCTTGGCCTGCGGTGTTGCAACAAGCTGGCCTGTCACCACAACCGCTGCACCGACATTGAGTGCAGAAATCTCTTTAAAATTATCCAGTCCGTCCCCATAGACAATCTGCAGTGTCTCAAAGCAGGAACCGTCGTGCAGCACAATGAATCCGAATGTCTTTGAATCACGGATACTGCGGATCCAGCCGCCGACCGATACCTCCTGCTCCAAAAACTTGTCCCTGTCCTTAAAAATGTCCCGAACAGTTGTCAGTTTCATAGCAACCTCCCTTGATTAGTCTTTCTGCCCGCTGATCGGATCTGCCGTCAGGTAGGCTTTTACATTATTCTGTACTTCTTCGTGTGAAAGCTTAACTGTCTCGCCGTTTGCCGGCGTGATACAGTGAATCGTGGTCTCTGAATACCCGTACATCAGCAGTGCCCCGCCGTCTTTTGTCAGAGCGACAACCGGCCTGTTCTGATTGATCAGATACAGGAGCTGCTCGATATTACACTCGCTCAGATCAATACTCTTCTTTGTCTTTGAGTAAGAGAGCATGTGCTCAATGGCCGACTCGCTCTCAGGCTGGCCCTCATTGGCCTTAAACAGGCTGAAATTAGGAATCTCGTAAATGAGATCACGGTTGCCGCGCTCCCAGAAAATTCCCTGTGCCCCTGTCGTGACAACACCGGCTATCTGATCAGCACGGTTGATGGCCTGTCCCGGCAGATCCTCTCCGCCTGCTGCCCGTCCGTATCCAAAGACATAGTAGCGCTCTTTGTAATGATTCTTCGTCAGTTTAACCGGTACGCTCTGCGTTGAGAAACTCTGCTTGGGTGTCAGGTAATGCGGTTTCTTGGCAGGAATTCCATTTTGATAAGTCAGGTGAATCTTCTCAATCCCTTCGTCGGTAACGACCTTATCCTGCTCGATATTGCCGGCCTTGCTGACGGCATTGCTCTGAATATAATCATCTGCGATATCCAGATAGGGGCCCTCCGCTTTCTGAATGCGCTCCAGCGTAACGGTTCCGTCTTCCACCCAGGCATCACGCATCAACACGCCGTCCTTTTCATAGGTCATGAGATTGTCATCATCCTTGTTGCACAGAACCACGGCATGGATCGGGCGCACATCCCGTCCATCCACCATCTGGCCGGCATCCTCCGTGCGGATCAAGCCGTAACACAAATCCTTTCCGACGAAACCGATCGGTGTCAGTTCCTCCCCGGACGGTGCGTTCACAGTGTATTTATCATCACTGCTCAGATTCAGGACACGGATATCGCCGCTCTTTTCAAGATAGGCGATCTGCGAGCCGTCACGCGAGATCGTATAACGATCCTCCGTCATATTCTCTTCAATAACCTTGCGGCTCGAGCTGCTGCCGGCGCCCACGCGCAGACGGTTGAGGGTCTCATCAGCCACAACATAATAAGTCGCGTCTTTCCCGCCGTAGCACAGGCAGGAGGAGAGGTCCTCCCTGGCGACCTCATAGCTCAGTTCGCTCGGGACAAACAGGATTTCACCGACATAGTTTTTCTCATAATCGTACTGATAAAGGGAGAGTCCCACCTTGCCCTCATGCTCGCCGCGGGGCATATAGCCCGCAACACAGAAGATGACATCGCCTTTTCCGGTCACCTTTAAGATTGTAAAATCGCGCTGATTGTCATCGGGCAGAAAACTGCCGGTCTGTTCCTCAGCAAAGCTAAAGATCTTGACCAACGCGTTCTTTTTCTTGTTGTACTCATACACTGTCTCGTCCTGAACAAACGCTACATTGGTGCCGCCTGAATCAACAGCGACCTCTTTGTCTTTATGCGTAATACCCAGATCCAGACCCGTGTCATCGAGCAGATGCTCGGTGTTGACCAGCGCATGATCAGCGCGGCGGACATAATCAAGCAGATACATCTGTTTACCGTTGCCGCGGATACGGAAGAATTCGTCGACTGTATAGATCGCATCATCATCCATCCCCGTCAGCATCACCTGATAGCGCATGCTCACGGAAGTGCTGACACTGTTGGCTTCATGGATAAACCATGTCACATTGCCTACGGGCTTCGGCTTAAGGTTTTGCCACATGACATACTCATAGTCTGATTCGATTGTGACATAGTCCAGCGTCTGTTCCTCCAGATCAGCGCTCTCCAGCATTCCCTCAAGAGTACCGCCCTCCTCAGTCTGCCCCTGCAGTGTCTGGTCGTGTACGTTTTGTGCAAAGTCCAGACAGGCTCTGGTGGTCGTCGGATCCGGCATCACAAGGCGCATGAAATAGGTGACCTTCTCGTCATCCACTTCGGCAGTCAGCACGAGCTTAGCCTGCACATCCTTTCCGAGTTCCTTAAAAGCTTCTGACAAATCCAGATCATACGCTGTCAGCTGCTGATCGGGATCGGATTTGACTTTGACTTTCTCTTTGAGCAGGCTTTTTCCATCCAGTGAAAAAACCTCATAGGACAGCTTATCGAGCGGCTTATTGTACGTCGTGACATACATCGTTGTTTTGCCGGAGGCATCAAGCGGAAGGATATCGCCGTGGATCGACTCGCTGTCGATTTTTCCAAGATATCCGTTCAGGGGGTTGACCGTGTAGCCCTGACAGCTGAAAAAAAGGCGCGGGAGCTCCGGCGTCGCCATCTGTGACGTCGCTCCCTTATTACCTTTGTTGGTCATGATGCTGAAAAAGACAACCGCCGCAATAAAGACGGCCAGCAGCACCCCGGCTCTCCCCAAATACCGTTTCATCCGTTATCCTCGATAATAATTAATCAGACATCCTTTGAGCAGGATCTCCCTCTCTGTATCAGTCATCGCACCGGTCTTAAATGTGATTTCCTCCAGACCGCTCTCGCGGACAATATACCCCGTCATGTCTGTCTTCTCTTCTGCCAGTGCCCGGCGCACATCAGGAATCAACACATAATCCCCCTTGTCAACCGGGATCGATGCCGGATCGACCAGAAGAGGCAGCATGCCCCAGTTCATCAGATTGGAGCGGTACCGTTTCGTCGCATACTCGTGCGCAATATTAGCCCATCCGCCGAGTACTTTCTGGCAGGATGCAGCCTGTTCACGCGCCGAGCCGTCTCCGGGCTTAACTGCAAAGATGGTGCTGCCGACGCCGGTGTTTTTCCAACTGATATCCGGGCAGGATGCCTTGATTGTCTCCCAGACATCTCCCAGCTCCGGAAGCGCCTGAACAGGATCTTCGCCAGCCTCGATAGCCTTCTCGGCCTTCTGTACAGTCTTGGCTTCACCGACATAGGCCGGATCTTTGCGCGAAAGTGCAAATTCTGCCAGACCGAGCGGATTGGACCGGTAGGATGACGTCTCTCCGGAAGGAATCAGCTCATCCGTTGTTGTCACCGGATCATCAATCCTCGAGACAACTTTTAAGATCAGATTGTCCGGGAGCGGCGGCATAGCCGGCCAGTCTTTGATGTTCGGGCCAAAACGCACTTCGACAGAAGGATCAGCCTTTCCGTGGCTGTCAAGAATACGGTTGGCGTAAATGCTCTCATCGAAGAAATACTTCTCTGATTTGTACTCGACATCCAGCGCATCAGCGGGCGTTAAGATGCCGCCGTTGACAGCTGTCGCCGCAATAGAGCGCGCATCCATCAATGCCACAGAGGCAACCTGTCCCTGCTGGAGCTTGCTGCCCTCGCGGTTCGGGAAATTGCGCGTCGTATGGCGGATCGACAGATCTCCGTTGGCCGGTGTGTCTCCCGCGCCGAAGCACGGCCCGCAGAAGGCGGTCTTGACAACCGCACCCGCTGCGATCATATCGGACAGCTTGCCCTTTTTGGCCAGATCCAGATAGATCGGTGTGCTCGCCGGATAAACGCTCATTGAGAACTCATCACAGCCGATGCTGCGTCCCTT
>CADBOU010000131.1 GCA_902796355.1 uncultured Lachnospiraceae bacterium | reverse complement strand
TAATGATGACAAAGGCTGCTGCCAGGATAAAACGTATCATGATATAAAATACTTTCTATAGAAATTATATTATTACATGCTGCTTAAAACCGCTTATACCGCTCTGAGAGAGATTTCAGCCACGAGGCTGTATCCGGCCCGACCTGATCCCAGGAAAAGCGCCAGCGCCAATTGCCCTCAGCTGTTCCCGGTGTGTTCATGCGCGCTTCGCTTCCCAGACCAAGCACATCCTGCATCGGATAGATAACCGTCTCGGCCGGTGATGCGAGCGCCGCCTCAATCATGACAGCTGCAATACTCTCGTCATCAACCGGTGCGGCCAGATCCGGCAGCATGGACTCCAGATAGGAACAGGCGCGATGCCTGACTGCTTCTGGCGCATGCTCAAACCAGCCGCGTGTCGTATCGTTATCATGTGTCCCGGTATAGCAGATACAGTGAGATGATTCGAATCGGTGTGGAAGGTAGGTGCTCTCTTCTGATTCAAATGCAAACTGCAGTACTTTCATACCCGGCAGAGAGCTCCTCGACAGCAAATCGCGCACCGCATCAGTGATATCACCAAGATCTTCGGCAATCAGCGGAAGGTCCTGGCCGGCAGGCGCGATGGCGGCACCAAGCTCCTTCAAAAAGTCAAGTCCCGGGCCCTTCTCCCAATGGCCGGACCGCGCATCTTTACTGCCGGCTGGAACAGACCAGTACGATTCAAATCCTCTGAAGTGATCGAGACGCAGCAGATCAAAATAATCAAGCTGATGCGCGATTCGTCTGATCCACCAGTCAGTCAGCTCCTGACTGTGGCCCGCCCAGTCATAGAGCGGATTGTTCCACAGCTGGCCGTGCGCGGAAAAGTAATCCGGCGGAACGCCTGCGATCGCAGAGGGTGCACCGCTTTCATCCAGCTGAAAAAGATCCGGATGTGTCCACACCTCGACGGAGTCGGGGGAAACATAAAACGGAACGTCCCCCAGGAGCTTTATGCCCCGTTTGTGCGCATAGCTTTTCAGCGCCATCCACTGTCTGTCAAAGATGAACTGAACAAACAGGTAGTAGTTGACACGCTCGATGCTTGAAGCCATATACAGTGCGTACTCGTTGACCCAGTCCTGCTCACGCAGGGTAAAGCGTTCAAAGTCCTGAAAGAGAGACAGGCGCATCGGGTCGATATGGAGACTGTCTGCGGCTGCGCGGATGGCGCCTGCATCAGCTCTTTTAGCATCGATAACCTGCTGCATTTTCTTCGTTATATCAGCATATTCGACAAAAAACCGTGCCGCCGCCTTCTCAAGCAGCTTTTCTTTCCACGGAAGGACTTCTTCATACTGTACCGGTCCTTCTGAAAACGATGCCGGAACGGAAGAGAGTTCTTCCTCAGTGACAAAACCCTCAAAGGCCAGATAATCCGGATCGATCAAAAGAGGGTTTCCCGCAAAGGCTGAATAGCTGTGGTACGGCGAATTACCCAGCCCCGCATGCAGCGGCGGGAGCATCTGCCATATAGTCTGACCGGCCTCGGATAGAAAATCGATGAACCGGTAAGCGTGCACACCCAGATCTCCGATCCCGTAGCGGGAGGGGAGAGAGGTGATGTGGAGCAGGATACCGGATTGCTGAGTCTGAGACAATGACAAACATCCTTTCAGTGTAAAATACAGTCTATCAGACTGCCTGAAAATTGTACCACAAATCGGTGCCGGATACCAGCCAAACACGTTGCCGCGGCTACAATCACAGACATATGATCAAAAGCAGGGCGGTATTGCCTGTTGAACTTCCCGTTGCTATAATATTTTCAGTTGGTTTACAGATGATTTCAGGAGGTTACAATATGAAAATATTAGTATTGAGCGGAAGTCCGAGAAAGACAGGCAAGACCGGGCAGATGGTTGCGGCATTTAAGGACGGCGCTGAAAGTGCGGGCCACGAAGTAGTCATTCATGATGTGGGCCGTATGAAGATTGGCGGGTGTCTTGCCTGCGAGTACTGCCATACAAAGGGTGAAGGTACATGCATTCAGAAGGATGATATGCAGAAGATCTATCCGGATCTGTACTCGGCAGATGCCATCGTCTTTGCAAGTCCGATTTATTACTTCACGATGACAGCACAGATCGAGGATGCCATCCAGCGCTTCTATCCGACAGGAACCATCGACAATATCAAAAAATGCGCACTGATTCTCTGCTCAGCCTCTCCAGGTGTCTACAGTGCATCCGAAGCACAGGTAGCTGACATGAGCGGTTATATGGGATGGGAGCAGGCAGGTGTCATCACAGTCTGCGGAGCAGATGAGATCGCGCCTGAAAAAATTCGGGAAGCCTTTGATCTGGGCAAAAACATGTAATCCAGGAGATAGAGGTTCTTCACAACAACCGCCGCTTGCCTTAAGTGGCGGTTGTTGTTTATACTATCCCTATGAATGCTAAGAAGACTGTGGCGATTCAGTCACCGGCTAAAATCAATCTGGGATTGGATATTGCGGAGCGTCTGGAGGATGGTTATCACATCGTGCGCATGGTGATGCAGACACTTGATCTGTGCGATACAGTGACGGTCAGTCTCCGGGAGGACGCAGACGGGACGAAGGGTCCTGTCACGATTGTCTGTCCCGGCAGCAGGCTTCCTGTCGATGCCAGAAACCTGGCTTACCGGGCGGCACAGCTCTTGATCGATGATTTTGATATAGGATACGGGATCGATATTGTTCTCCGTAAGCGTATTCCGGTGGCAGCCGGGCTGGCAGGGGGCAGCGGTAATGCCGCAGCAGTCCTTAAGGCCGTCAATGAACTGTGCGCTCTGGGATTGTCACCGCAGGAACTGCGGGCACGGGGCAAAAAACTCGGGGCGGATGTGCCCTACTGCCTGATGCAGGGAACGGCTCTTGCTGAAGGGATCGGTGAACAGCTTACGCCCCTGCCGGATCTGACAAAAGGGTGTGTGCTGCTGTGCAAACCGATGGTGCGCGTCTCGACCAGATGGGCCTATGAAGCCTGGGATGAAGTGAAAGATCAGCTTCATCCTGATATTGACGGGCTGGCTGCCTGCCTCAGGGAGGATGCCGCGCCGCAAGAAAGGCTGATCAAAGCGGCATCTTACTGTGCCAATTCATTTGAGCCGGTTATCTTTCCCCGTTTCCCGATTGTGAGGCAGATGAAAGAAACGATGCTTAAGCTCGGGGCGGTGGCAGCGGTGATGAGCGGAAGCGGTCCAACGGTATTTGGTATTTTCCCGGATGAGGAGAGAATGAGCGATGCCGCGGTGCGGATGCACCGGGTTTATCCCAATGCCTTTGTGGCGGAAACACATGTGAGACAAAAACAGAAACAGGACAGAGACGGATGATTTTACTCGGAGAAAAGCAGGTGTTGACGGTAACACGCGTCGGAGAGATAGGATGTTATCTCGGCGATCACTATGAGAGCCGTGCGGGTGATGTGCTTCTTCCGGCCAAATGGATGCCGCACGGCGCACAGGTGGGCGATAAGATCGAAGTCTTCATCTATAAGGATTCAGAGGACAGACCGATCGCAACAACGATGGAGCCGGCGCTGACACTCGGACAGACGGCAGTTTTGCGTGTGGTGGACACAACAAGGATCGGCGCCTTTTTGGATTGGGGGCTGGAAAAAGACCTTCTCCTTCCTTTTCATGAGCAAAGCTACCGTCTACAGGAGGGCGACGAGTGTCTTGTGACGCTGTATATCGATAAATCAGAACGGCTCTGCGCTTCGATGAAAAAAGTATACCATGCCCTTGAGGATGATACGCCTTACGCTAAAGATGATCTGGTCGAAGGATTTGTCTATGAGACAAGCCGGGAATACGGCGCGTATGTCGCTGTCGACGGCCGGTATTCGGCGCGGATTGCGCCGCAGGAAATGCGTGCGGCTCTCGTCCCCGGACAGCGTGTTACAGCGCGCGTAACGCGCGTTTTGCCGGACGGAAAGATGGATCTTTCACTGCAGAAGAAGGTTGCTGAGCAGATGAGTGATGACGCTGCTGCCGTGTTGATGTGGATGCAGAAGAACGGAGGCGTGATTCCATTTACCGACAAGGCTTCATCTGAGCAGATCCGCTCTACATTCGGGATGAGTAAAAATGCTTTTAAGAGAGCCGTCGGGCGGCTTTTGAAAGAAGGAAAGATATCCATCGGCACAGATTGCATACGTGTGCTATAATATTAATTTAACGTAAGCTGATTAAAACAGGGATACCGGGTTATGAGTTTCACGCATTTACACGTGCATACAGAATACAGCCTTCTTGACGGGTCCAACAAGATCAAAGAGTATGTGGCCCGCGTCAGAGAGCTGGGAATGACTAGCGCAGCGATCACTGATCACGGTGCCATGTTTGGCGTGATTGACTTTTACCGGGAATGTCAGAAACAGGGGATCAGACCGGTCATCGGATGTGAAGTGTATGTCGCCGTCGGATCACGCTTCGACAAAAACCTGGCGCAGCACGAAGGGCGGTATTATCATCTGGTATTGCTGGCCGAAAACAACACCGGATATCAAAATCTGATGAAACTGGTCTCCCGCGGATATACGGAAGGGTTTTATTATAAGCCCCGTGTTGACAGGGAGCTTTTGGAGCAATATCATGAGGGAATCATTGCCCTCTCTGCCTGCCTGGCAGGCGAGATTGCCAGATTGCTGCAGGACAATCTCTATGAGGATGCCAAGAAAGCGGCGCTGGAGCATCAGGAGATTTTCGGAAAGGGAAATTATTTCCTCGAGATGCAGGACCATGGAATCCCCGAACAGCAGACAGTCAATCAAGGCCTGTTGCGGCTGTCACAGGAGACCGGGATCGAGCTGGTGGCAACCAATGATATTCATTATACGTATGCAGAGGATGCCAAGCCGCACGATATTCTGATCTGCCTGCAGACCAACAAACATTTGTCCGATGAGAACAGGATGCGCTATACCGGCGGGCAGTATTATGTCAAATCGCCTCAGGAGATGGCCGAGCTTTTTGCTTATGTGCCGCAGGCGGTTGAAAACACGCAGAAGATCGCGGACCGCTGTCACGTTGACTTTGTCTTTGGCGAAAAAAAGATCCCTCATTTTGATGTTCCGGAGGGAAAAGACGGGTGGACTTATCTGAATGAACTGTGCACAGCGGGCCTTCAAAAGCGGTATCAACCGGTCACAGATGCTCTGAAAGAGAGACTGGATTTTGAGCTTGAGACAATCCGTTCCATGGGATTTGTTGACTACTTTCTGATTGTCTGGGATTTCATCCGGTTCGCAAAAGATCATGGCATCGCAGTCGGGCCGGGCCGCGGTTCGGCAGCAGGATCGATGGTTTCCTACTGTCTGGGGATCACAGATATCGATCCGATCCGCTATCAGCTCTTCTTTGAGCGCTTTTTAAATCCGGAACGAGTGACGATGCCGGATATAGATGTCGATTTCTGCTATGTGCGCCGACAGGAAGTGATTGACTACGTTGTCAAAAAATACGGACGCACACAGGTGTCTCAGATCGGGACATTTGGAACGCTTCTGGCGCGCGGCGTTATCCGCGATGTCGGGCGTGTGATGGATTTGCCCTATGCGCTGTGTGATAAAATCGCGAAGATGGTGCCGGCGGAGCTGGGCATCACGCTGGAGCGGGCACTCAGCGTCAATCCGGAGCTGAAAGAACTCTATGAAGAAGACGAACAGGTGCATGAGCTGATTGATATGAGCCGGCGCCTTGAAGGTTTGCCGCGCCACGTCTCCATGCATGCGGCAGGCGTGGTGATCAGTCAGAAACCGGTCGAGGAGTATGTGCCGCTGGCACTCGGCGCAGACGGCGCGACAATCACACAGTTTTCGATGACAACGCTGGAGGAGCTGGGTCTTCTGAAGATGGATTTTCTGGGCCTTAAGACTCTGACAGTGATTCAGAATGCAGCGCGTATGGCGGCTCAAAACGACCCTGGCATGGAGCGCATGCAAAAAAGCAATGAGGCAGCGAAAGCAGCGCAGATGATCACGAGTCCGGACGGTTCTAAGCTCATCGACATGAACAGCGTTGATCTGGATGATCCGGCTGTGTATGATATGCTCTGTGCGGGCGATACGGCCGGTATCTTTCAGCTGGAGTCCGGCGGTATGACGAGCTTCATGAAAGAACTGCAGCCGCGGTGCATCGACGATATCATTGCCGGAATTGCACTGTACAGACCGGGTCCGATGGATTTTATTCCGCAGTACGTTGCGGGCAAGAAGAATCCGGAGCAGATCACCTATGACACGCCTCAGCTGGAGCCGATCCTGCGGTCAACTTACGGTTGTATTGTCTACCAGGAACAGGTCATGCAGATTGTGCAGGCACTTGCCGGCTATTCGCTGGGCCGCAGTGACTTGCTGCGCCGGGCAATGAGCAAGAAAAAGGGCGATGTGATGGAGCAGGAGCGCCGGATTTTTGTGTACGGTGATCCTGAAAACGGGATTCCGGGCTGCAAGGGCAATGGGATAGACGAGACCATCGCGCATAAGATTTATGACGAGATGATTGACTTTGCCAAATATGCATTCAACAAGTCACATGCAGCGGCTTACGCGATCGTCTCGTATCAGACTGCCTGGCTTAAATGCCACTACCCGGTTGAGTTCATGGCGGCCCTGATGACCTCTGTGATGGACAACTCGGCTAAAGTGGCAGGTTATATGTACAGCTGCCGCCAGATGGGGACACAGATCCTGCCGCCGGATGTCAACGCCGGCCGCGAGAATTTTGATGCGCGTGACGGGAAGATTCTCTATGGTCTTGCAGCCATCCGTGGTGTCGGGACGACATCGGTGCAGCAGATTGCAAAAGAGAGACAGGCGCACGGTGTATATAAAGATCTCAAAGATTTTCTGGAGAGAACCGGTGAGCTTGAGGTCAACAAACGTGTGGTGGAAAATCTGATCAAAGCGGGCGCACTTGATACGATGGACGGCAGCAGGCGTCAGAAGATGATGGTCTATGCGCAGATCATGGATCAGCTGCAAAAGAGCCGCAAGATTTCCCTTGCAGGGCAGATGTCCCTGATGGATTTGATGGGCGATAAGGACCGCGAGAAAATGACCGTCTCTTTCCCACACGTCAGTGAATACGAGCGATCCCAACTGCTGGCCATGGAAAAAGAAGTGCTCTCGATCTACATCAGCGGGCACCCGTTGGAGGATTACGCTGAAGAGTGGAAGAGACGGGCGACAGCGCTGAGCACCGATTTCAGGAATGCTGACGCTGCAGGAGAGGAGAGTGCTGACGGGGCCTTGGCCTCATCCGGGCATCTGTATGACGGACAGCGTGTGCTTGTCGGCGGCATCATCTCTGACAAGAGAATCAACTATACAAAAAACAATCAGATCATGGCCTATATCACGCTGGAGGATATGGTCGGAAGCTTTGAGGCAATTGTCTTTCCTAAGAGCTATGAGCGCTATAAAGAGCTGCTCGAAGAGGATCAGATCGTCTGGATGAACGGACGGGTTTCAACGGACGATGAGAAGGACAGTCAGCTGATCTGCGAGAGCGTTTCGCCAATGATGAGCGCAAAGAGCAGAGAGTTATGGCTGCGCTTTGAAGACCGCCGTGCCTATGAAGAGCAGAGCCAGTATCTGCGCGATGTGATCTACCGCCGGCCGGGACAGGATCTGATGGTGATCTATTTAAAGAAGGAGAAAGCAGTTAAAAGATGCGAAAAAGAGGGCGGTATTAATGCAGATGCAGCGGTTTTAGAAGAGTTGGGAGCCCGTTTTGGAACATCGAACGTGGCTATAAAAGGAGGAAATAATGGCTAACAAAATCCAACAAATCGGAGTACTGACAAGTGGCGGCGATGCGCCGGGTATGAATGCGGCCGTGCGTGCGGTGGTGCGTACAGCGCTGGCCAGAGGTCTGGATGTCAAGGGAATCAGACGCGGATATCACGGCCTGCTCAAAGAGGACATGTTTGATATGAACAGCCGCAGCGTTTCTGAGATCATGCAGCGGGGAGGTACTGTGCTGCAGACAGCGCGCAGCGAGCGCATGCGGACAGAGGTCGGCGTCAAGCTGGCTGCGGAGATCTGTGAGAAGCGCATGATCCAGGGCCTGGTTGTCATTGGAGGCGACGGCTCTTATAAGGGTGCACAGGAGCTGGCGAAGCACGGCGTCAATGTGTGCTGCGTTCCGGGCACCATCGATCTGGATATCGCCAGCACAGAGTATACGATCGGCTTTGATACGGCTGTCAATACAGCGATGGATGCGATCGATAAGATCCGTGACACATCGACATCTCATGAGCGCTGCAGCATCATTGAGGTAATGGGACGCACCCGCGGATACATCGCTCTGTGGAGCGGTATCGCCTGCGGCGCCGAAAAGATTATCATTCCTGAAAACTATGATTTCGATGAGGATGAGATTGTTGAAGAAATCCGCACCGGCCGCAATTTCGGCAAGAAGCATTTCATCATCATCAACGCTGAGGGCATAGGTGATTCGATCGGACTGGCACAGCGGATTGAGGAAAAGACGGGAATGGAGACACGCGCAACGATTCTCGGATATCTGCAGCGCGGCGGTTCTCCGACCTGCCGTGACCGCGTGTATGCTTCCATGATGGGAGCAAAGGCTGTAGACGTGCTGCTTGAGGGCAAACAAAACCGCGTCATATGCTATCAGAAGGGCGAGTTCCTGGATGTGGACATCGAGGATGCACACAAGATGGAAAAAGGCATTTCAGAAGATATGGTCAAAATGGCAGAAGAGCTGTCTGTCTGAGAGAATTGTGCAGGAGAAACGACAGAAACATGAGTGAGATCACACTTGATCACAAATCCATGGTTAACGCCCCGGTCGGAGTCTTTGACTCCGGCCTTGGCGGCCTGACTGTTGCGCGCGAGATTATGCGGCTGCTCCCGGCAGAGGACATCGTCTACTTTGGTGATACGGCCCGTGTGCCGTACGGCAGCAAGTCGAAGGACACGATTTTATATTTTTCGCGGCAGATTGTGCGCTTTCTGAAGACAAAGAATGTCAAGGCCATTGTGGTAGCCTGCAATACGGCCAGTGCGCTGGCACTTCCAACACTCCGTGAAGAGATTGATATTCCGATCATCGGCGTAGTGGAGCCGGGCGCCCATGCGGCGGCCAAAGCGACCAAAACCGGTCATGTCGGCGTGATCGGGACGCAGGCGACGGTCTCCAGCGGCATTTATGCCAAAGTGATCGGAGAGATCGATGAGACAATCTCGGTGATCGGCAAGGCGTGTCCTCTCTTTGTTCCGATGGTGGAAGAGGGGCTCGCAGATCATCCGATGATGATGCAGATGATTGATTATTATCTAAGCTCAATCAAGGAGAGCAATGTCGATGCACTGGTGCTCGGATGCACGCATTATCCGCTGCTGAGGGGACGTATTCATGAGTATCTGGGCGATGCCATCACGCTGGTTAACCCGGCCTATGAGACGGCGATGGGGTTAAAGGGCCTGCTCGGCAAGCATGGGCTCTTGCGGCCGGAAAAGTCAGCCGGCGAGACGCAAAAAAATCAGGCAGCCGCTAACCTGTATGTCAGCGATCTGCCTGAGAGATTCAAGGAATTTGCCAATTCCATTCTGCCGGTTGATATCGAGCGTGTCAAGACGGTCAATATCGAGCAGTTCTAACGGCCCGTTTACCGGTTAAAGACTCTCTTGAAAAAGCCTTTCTTTTCGGGTTCCGGAACCTGTCCGCCCCGAATGCTGATAATCTTCGAAATATAGATACCGCTGGCCATGACCTTGCACTCTTTTTTGAGCGGGATGCCGTCAAAGATCTTCGGATCACACATGAGAGTCATGATCTTCGGGCCGACTTTGGCTTTGATTACGGGCACTTTGGCGCGCTTAGCCATGAAGTTTGCATTGTCCATGACAACCTGCGGGAAACCTGCGTCTTTCAGACGCATTTTCTTTTTATCGATCACCAGCAAAGAGATTTTCTGTGCAGCCTCCTCCATCTTCAGTTCCTGTTCGTCCGCCTTTTTTTGAGCTCTGCGGCCCAGGAAATACAGCACAACCAGTACGGCTGCCACAACAAGTAAAATAATAAGAGGTATAATCCATCTGCTCACGGTGTTCTCCTTCAAGTTATAACAAAAAGCTACGGGAAACATTTTAACATTCTTTAGACAAATAGGCAAGACGATGACAAAAACGCAAAGGCAGCCTGTCAGGCTGACAAAAGAACAGATCACCATGCTGATCAGAATCGTGATCACAATCCTGATTTTGGTCGGGGGCGCACTTTTCTTTGACGGAGAGAAGCCTGTGACAGCACAGGTCATGATGTATCTGACCGCGTATATTCTCATTGGCTATGATATCATATTGCGGGCGGTGACACGGCTGGCCGGCAGGCGCGTTTTTGATGAGAATTTTCTGATGCTGGTTGCTTCAGCCGGGGCGCTGGCACTGAAGGATTTTGAGGAAGGTGTTGCTGTCCTTCTTTTGTATCAGATCGGAGAGCTCTTTGAGGATGTGGCGATTGAGCGCAGCAGGGCCAGCATCCGGAAGATGATGCAAGATGATCCGCCCGGCAGGCAAAAGGCGCAGGAAAAACGCAGATATGAGGGGCTTGGCCACGATCATGCCAGTCATGGGAACGCGGAGGGAGCCAGCACTTCTGAACAGTTCATCTCCCGCTTTGCCCGCGTTTATACGCCGATTATCTGTATCGGTGCGCTGGCAACGGGACTGTTGGTGCCGCTTGCCAGACTGGCCGCCGGGATGAATGCGGCCTGGAGCGAGTGGATTTACCGGTCTCTGACTTTTCTTGTGATCAGTTGTCCCTGTGCGATGGTGATCAGTATCCCGTTGAGTTTTTCTGCGGGCATCGGTGCCGCAGGGAGAGAAGGTGTTTATTTCAGGGATCCGATAGCGCTTGAAAAGCTTGCTAAAAAAGACGCAGGGACAGCGGCAGAGAAGCAGGAGGGGATCCTGCTTGTCGATGACGACGGCACCAAGATGAATACCGCTAAAAAAATCGCGGACAAAACGATGCGGATCGTCCGCGAAAACATCTGGTTTTCGATCGGCATCAAAGTTGTCTGCCTGATCCTCGGTGTGTGTGGATATGCACCGATCTGGCTGGCCATCTTTGCCGATGACGGCGTGATGATTCTGGCCGTGTTAAATGCGATGCGCGGTCTGTTAAAACCGGCAATGAAAAATGCGGATGACAGGATTTGAACCTGCACGGGAAGCCCACTAGATCCTAAGTCTAGCGCGTCTGCCAATTCCGCCACATCCGCATGTACAAGATCTTATCATAAAACGCTTTGGCTGACAAATAAAAAAGTGAAGTTCAGTTCAGTTTTTACCGCGTTTTTACAGGAAAAACCGCTTCAAAATAAACCTTCTATTAAGCAAAAATAAAAGTATTATAAAGCTGCATCAAGAGGCCTTTCGGGGCCTGATTTTTTATTGACAATGCCCCTTGTTATGCTATAATTTTTATGCATTTCGTTTTTAAACAATCTAACCAATCAACTATGTAAGGAGTGTCAAATGAAAAGAATCGTAATTGCACTTGGAGGAAACGCTCTCGCAGAGGCTGGCAAGCCGGCAACTGCTGAGGC
>CADBOU010000130.1 GCA_902796355.1 uncultured Lachnospiraceae bacterium | reverse complement strand
TTCTTCTTTAAACCTCTTGATGGCCGCCTCCACCTGCGGCTTGTCCTCTTTATACGTGACACCGTACCATTTGTCGGGTGTTGGCAGAACAGCCACGTCAGCACGCCCCTCTTCAAGCATGCCACTGACAACCGCCGGCAGATAGCACTCGGCTTTTAAAGGATTGTCAGGGACTGTTGTTTTTAAGAATGTGACAAACGACTGCTTGATTTCTTCAATGAAATCCTCCGTAAATCCCCAGAGATTCATTGAGACACGCCCGTCTGCACGCAGATGATGCCAGCTGGCACCGTCATCCTCTGTGTACGCGATCCCGCCGTCACGCTTCTCGATATGAACACGTTCTGTCACTTTAATCAGATATCCGTTCTCATCTACGTCGCAAACTCCGCGAGAGACATATCCGTTGTCAGTCACTGTTTTGCCGAGCTCGAATCCGACCATCGCATAATGTGCCATCTGATCTGTGCTCTTCTGCGCTCCCAGAAAACCGGCGAGTTGTTTAAATCCAGTCGGCCCGTAATAATCATCTGCATTGATCACTGCAAACGGCGCATCGATATAATCTCCGGCGCACATGACAGCATGCGCCGTTCCCCACGGTTTGACACGTTCCTCCGGAATCAGTGCCGCAAGATCTTCGTCTGACTGCGGCATCGCGCTCAGCTCCTGAAATGCCACTTCCAGTTTCACGCCCTGCCCGGCCAGGGCAGGAGCCATGCGAGAAATGATTTTGTTTCTAAAGTCATCTTCATTTTCTCTTTTGATGACAAATACCACTTTTCCAAAGCCGGCCCGGACGGCATCGTACACGGAAAAATCCATGATGATATGTCCCTGCTCATCGACCGGATCTAATTGCTTTAATCCTCCGTAACGGCTGCCCATCCCGGCTGCCATCACAACTAATATCGGTTTTTGTTTCATCTTAACTGCCGTTGTATCCTTCCTTTAAATGACGTTCTTTATATGCACCAGAGCCTATTATCCCATCAAACTCTACTAAATCATTTTTAGTATACCACAAATATTTTTGTTAGTCGCATATTTGATAAAATTGCGAGTGTTTTTCTCAAACAACTGCCCTGTCGCACAACAGCGGCCAGCGTGGTATAATATAAAAAAGGAGAATAAGCTTATGGAAATCGAGCGCAAATTTCTGATTCACTATCTTCCATTTAATCCGAACGAATTCGAAGTCAGGCATATCACACAGGGGTATATCTCCACAGATCCGGTCATCCGGATCAGGAATGAGTCCATCGTGTGCCCGCGCAAGCCGGGTGAAGCGCGAAAAGAGCTGAGCACCATTCTGGACTCTCCGATCCCGCTCGCTCCGACTGCCTGTGAGATGCGCTATACACTGACATGCAAAGGGCAGGGGCTGATGGTGCGCGAAGAGATCAACCTGCCCCTTTCAGGAGATTCCTACCGCAGACTTTTAGGGAAAGTCGAAGGCCGGCTCATCAAAAAAGACCGCTATATCATTCCCCTGGACGATGATGAACCGGATTCTCTGATCTGCGAGCTGGATGTCTTCAAAGGAGATCTGGAGCCGCTGATCATGGCTGAAATCGAGTTTGACTCAGAAGCGGAGGCAGCTGTCTTTGAGCCGCCGTTCTGGTTTGGGGAAGAAGTGACGGAAGATCCGCGCTATCAGAATTCCTCGCTTTCCAAAAAGCAGGAACGATGACGATTTGATTCTAAGGGGAGTAACGTAACACGAGGGGGAGTATCAATCAAATGAAAAAACAAATCTTATTGATTCTGGCCATTTTACTTGTGGCCGCGGGCATTGCTGCCGGCGTATGGATCATCGCCTTTAAGAAGACAGACATCAACAAATGTTCTGTCACCGTCTTTAAAAATCCCGTCTATACCGGAGAGCAGGCTGCTCCCGGCATTTCAGTGCACTACAAAAAACATATTCTTAAAAACCGTCAGGATTTTGTCATCAGACTCAGCGGGGATGTTGACGCCGGTCAGACGGAGGCCGTTCTCCGCGGAAAAGGGCGATACAAAGGATCCGTTCATGTCTCCTATACGATTGAACCCGCTCCGCTTGCTTCTCTTACAGCACCTGCTGATCAGACATACACGGGCGAAGCCATCACACCGGAGGCTTCAGTCACTGGCTGTCGTAAAACACTCACGGCAGGGACGGATTACGACATCGAATATGATCACAATACCGATGTCGGTCCGGCCATCATCCGCGCCACAGGAAAAGGAAACTTCACCGGCACATTGTCAGAAACCTTTGCCATTGTTCCGGCCTCCACAGAGCTTGTTAAAATCAGTGAAAATGTACCCTCGATCAATGTCACCTGGAAACCCCAGGTTACGCAGACAAGCGGGTATCAGATCCAATATGCTGTCGATAAAGCTTTTCCGTCCGGCAGCAAGATCGTTTCGATTCCGGACATCAAGGCAACGAGTAAGACACTGGATAAAATCGATCCTGACAAATCTCACTATCTGCGCATCAGAACTTATAAGACGATCGATGACCGGGAGTATTGCTCAGGGTGGAGCGAACCTCTAAAAGCAGACGGTTTTCAGCCTTTACCGGCTGAAACAGTCGGCGCTGTCAAGGTTGCAGAAGCCACTGTTTATTCAGATAATGACACCGCTTCTTCCGTGGTGTCCACGCTTCCTTTCGCCTCACATGTGAACACCGAGCGGAAACAGGACAGCTGGTGTTTTGTCTCGTATACATCTGACGGGCAAAGC
>CADBOU010000129.1 GCA_902796355.1 uncultured Lachnospiraceae bacterium | reverse complement strand
CGCATCAAAGATAAATTCGAGCCGGTGGCCCGAAAGAAGCTGGAGCCGTATCCCGGAGAGATCGTCGGCGTGACAATCTGTGATGACAATCTGGATATGATTGTCGATGCGGCCAAAGAGCATCTGAAAAACGGCGCAGATTTTCTGATATTTTCAGGCGGTATGTCGGTTGATCCGGATGATCTGACACCGTCTGCCATCCGCAAACTCGCCGCTGACATGGCTGCTAAGGATGCAGATGGCGTCCAAGCGAAAGAGATCAGCGATGCGGATGGAGCGGACAGTATATCCGGCCATCGCGAAGCGGCAGATGAGCCGGCCATTCTCACACACGGCGTGCCGTCACAGCCCGGCAACATGACGCTGATCGCCTATATCGGCGATATTCCGGTGCTCGGGGTGCCGGGGGCGGCCATCAGTATGCCGACGACGGTATTTGATGTGGTGCTGCCGCAGATTTATACGGGCGAAAAGTTTACGATGAAAGATGTGATTAACCTTTCGGATGGCGGGGTATGCCAGCTGTGCAATCCATGCCACTATCCAAATTGTACATTCGGCCGGTACTGATCAAAGGAGTCATCAACTTGCAGGACAAATTCGGACGGAAAATTACATATATGCGTCTGTCGGTGACGGATCTGTGCAATCTGCGCTGCCGTTACTGTATGCCGGAAGAGGGTATTGCTGGCAAGATGACCCATCCTCAGATGCTCACAGAAGATGAGATGATCGATGCGGTGAAGGCCGCAGCGTCTCTAGGCGTGACCAAGATCAGGCTGACGGGGGGAGAACCGCTCATCAAAAAAAATATTGTCTCGATCTGCCGGCGGATACGGGAGATTCCCGAGATTGAGCAGATTGCGATCACAACAAACGGAACGCTGCTGCCGCAGTATGCCCAGCCGCTTAAAGAGGCGGGACTGAATCGTGTCAATCTCAGCCTGGATACACTGAATCCTGAAAAATATGCACGCATGACGCGCCGGGGGAATTTTGAAGAGGCCTGGACAGGTCTGATGGCGGCGCTTGATGCAGGATTTGACAAGGTCAAGATCAATGCGGTGCTCATTGGAGGATTTAATGATGATGAGATTGAAGATCTGGCACAATTGACCACGAGATATCCTATTGATGTCAGGTTTATCGAACTGATGCCGATGTATGACAGCGGCGATTTCGGACAGGACGCATTGATTCCCGGGAGCGTCGTGCTTGACAAACTTCCGCAGCTGAAGGAAGTACTCGCAGGGCCGCCGGGCCAGGTGGCCAGAATGTACCGCCTGCCGGGGGCGCTTGGCAAAGTCGGGCTGATCAATCCCCTAAGCCACGCATTTTGCAGTGAGTGCAACAGGATCCGCCTGACGGCGGACGGAAAACTGAAGCCCTGCCTCCACAGCAATCAGGAGATATCGATCAAAGGGCTGGATCTGGATGGCATGAAAGAAAAGATGCGGGAGGCGATTATGGCCAAACCGCAGCAGCATGAGGTCATGGACGCTGTACACCGGAGCGATGCCGGGCGCAATATGAATGAGATCGGAGGATGATCCATGGGCAAAGATTTCACACATTTTAATGACGAAGGCCGTGCCAAGATGGTCAATGTCGGTGAAAAAGGCGTGACGCACCGGACGGCCCGGGCACAGGGACGTGTCTTTGTCAATGCAGAGACGTTTAATCTGATTAAGACCGGCGGTATGAAAAAGGGAGATGTTTTGACTGTAGCGCAGGTTGCCGGCGTGATGGGAGCCAAGCGCACCAAGGATATTATCCCGATGTGCCACCCGATTCTGATGAATGGGATTGATCTGTCTCTTTCATTAAATGAAAAAGATTTGAGTGTCGATATCATCTCTGAAGTGATGTGCGACGGGCGCACCGGTGTTGAGATGGAGGCGCTGACAGCGGTGAGTGTGGCGGCGCTGACCGTCTACGATATGTGTAAGGCTGTGCAGAGAGATATCAGGATATCTGACATCTGCCTGCTTGATAAATCAGGAGGCGTGCACGGCGATTATCACAGAGGACAAGACGAGTAAACAGGCATAAGGCGGCGCGGCAGGAACAGGCGGCGCCTGTTTTTTATAAAGGAGATCAGATATGAACAGTCAGTATACAGCAGCAGTGATCACGATCAGTGACAAGGGAGCCAGAGGCGAGAGGGTCGATACGAGCGGTCCGCGGATCTGCGCTATGCTGAAAGAAGCCGGCTGGGAAGTGATTCACACAGAT
>CADBOU010000128.1 GCA_902796355.1 uncultured Lachnospiraceae bacterium | reverse complement strand
TCCGGCAGCTTGCTCTTACCCCATGTGTAAGCCTCCTTAAACTCGCTTGTGCGTCCATACAGGACAAAATACAGAACGATCGGAAGGAGTGTGCTGATGGGGATGCGGATCAAGAATTGTGCCCATTTCCCGTCCGGAACCAGTGCCCCGGCACCGCGGCAGGCCGCGTAGGTGACAAGCGTGATTGCCAGCGTAACAAGGAAATAGCGCAGATGATCGACAAAAAATTCATGGATTTTGCCATTTGCAAAATAATGCTTAAAGACGATCCGCGTGCTGCCAAAGAAGTTGATGAACAGCAGAGAGATAATCGTCGCCAGAATGATGCCGACAACGCCCCAGATCTTGACGAGAACAACATTTAACACGATATTGGCGACAGTCTCAATCACCATCAGGTGGCGGCATTCATACCACAGGCCTGCCGCCTCCGTGTAGACCCAGCGCATATCGCCCATTTTCAGCATATAGAAGTACAGGCACAGACAGACAACCGCGGCATTTGAAAGCATCAGCTTTTCACCAATCCACACCCGCACAAAAGGCTGGTACAGGCACAGCATGCAGATGCTCGCCCACCCGGCGATGATCATGTACATAAAATTAAAACGGCGCATATCCGTATAATTCTTTTGTTTTGACTCAGTTACCAGACTGTTGCCGACCCCGGGGGTCATCGCTGTCATCAGAATCTGACTGATTGCGACGAGAGCATTGAGCACATAGAAATAACTGTGATAGATACCGGCGATCGTCAGGCCCAGGAAGGCTGAGATACAGACAGAGTCGATACCGTTACGGCTTGTGATACAGATCTTATTGACAAGCAGGCCGCTGACGCGCTGCTTCAAGTCTGCTTTCTGCTCGGGCGAAATGCTGCCGACCGGTTTGTATTTCGGAAAGCGCTTGTTGACCATTGCCGAGATCCAGAAATTGCGCAGGATGGTCGTCACCGGAAAGGCCAGCAGATACAGATAGAAATTGGTTGATGTCATGAGCAGGATCAGCTGCAGGATGCTTCTGATCGTCATGATGGCCATATCGACTTTGCTGAGCAGATCATCGCGCTGGAAAGCAATCGGGATGCTCATCTTAAAAGCGTAGAGCCAGTAGCTGATCACCACGTCGGCCAGAAATGCCGAGAACCAGAGGTAAATATTCAGATCGCCAGGAATCACCGCATCGCGCACCAGATGCGGCAGAAACGGCATGGCGATCAGGCCGCCGGCCAGGATGATGCAGCCCACCATGAAATAGACCTTGCGATATGTGTTCAGGTAGGCGCAGATCAGCTCATGATCATTTTTGGCTATCGGCTCATACATGCTGTAGGTGAGCGCCGCGCCAAAACCGAGTTCGGCCAGTGAGAGCACCTGCAAAATCGATGAGAACACGCTGTTAAGACCCAGATACTCTGCGCCGAACCGATATATCAGGACCGTGCGGACTATAAAAGGCAATACAAGAGCGATCGTCTTGTTCATCAGTCCGAACACGACGTTGCGCTCAACATTTTCAGTTCTCTGTAGTTTGTGGTACTCTTCTGCCATTTGTGATGTTTATTCTTTATCGATGAGTTTTACTTTCGGCATATCAGGCTCTTTTGACTCAAATGCCTGCGGGCTGATGTCCACATCCGGTCCGTGCTCAAAGTCTGCCAGCTGATCGCACCCTGAAAAGGCCCAGGCATACACTTTTTTAAGACCCGGGTTGCAGACGACGCGCTTGAGATTCTTACAATCCTTGAACGTAAACGATACGATCGAACGCATGTTCTCCGGCAGGATGATTTCCTCCACGCTGCTGCGCAGAAATGCAGAGCGCCAAAGATTGTTTAACGCCTTGGGAAGATCGATGTGCTTAAGACCCGTACAGCCGTCAAAGACAAAACTGCCGATGTCTGTGATGGTATCCGGAAGCCTGACCGATGTGATCTCGGAATGGTCTCTGAAAAGGCCGTCGTAAATCACGGTGACAGGCTTGCCTTCATAGGAATCAGGCACCACGACAGCCGCCTCATCGCCGACATAGGCCAGCGCTGCATAGGTGTCATTTTCAATCAGTTTAAAAGTAAATTCCTGCATGATATTGTTTTTGCCTTTCCCATACTAAAAATCATACAAACCCATTTGGGTCAGTCATAATTCAGTCACATTTGACATGCAAATGTCTTTCTGGCTACTCCCAGCTCTTCGTTAGCGGGAATCATCAGCACACGGACTTTTGAATCCTCGCTCGACATCTGCAGGATCCCTTCGCCAAGTTCGCTGGGTTTATCAGCCAGTGAGATGCCCAAGTGAAGGATCTGTTTACAGACCTCTTCCCGCACACGCTCATCATTCTCGCCGATTCCGGCTGTAAAGACCAATGTGTCAAGGCCGCCCAGTTCTGCGTAGAAAGCGCCGATGTATTTGACGATCCCGTTGATGAAATGGTTGATCGCCAGGCGAGCCCGATCGTTTCCGGCTTCTAAAGCCTCCCACAGTTCGCGCATGTCGCCGCTGACTCCGGATAAACCCAACAGACCGCCCTCTTTCTCCAGACCGTAGAGAATCTGTTCATCGCTGAATCCCCGGTTCTTAAGGAACGGGAACACATACGCGTCAATGTCGCCGCACCGGTTGGCGTGACAGATCCCGTTTTGCAAAGACAAGCCGAATGTGGTATCGACGCTCTTGCCGTCTTCAATCGCGCACAGCGAACAGCTCCCACCGAGATGGCAGGAAATCATTTTCCCGGTCCCGCCGAAAAGCTCAGTGACTGTCTCAGTCACGTAACTGTGTGAAGCGCCGTGATACCCCATGCGGCGGTAGCCGTATTTCTCATACCACTCGTACGGTACAGCATACAGCGCCCGCTCGAGCGGGATCGTCTCATGGAATGCCGTCTCAAAGACACCCACAAGAACAGCATCCGGAAGGAGCTTTTTAAAATGACGAACAGCTTCCAGATACGGACCGTTGTGCGCCGGAGCGACATCCAGAAACTCCTGCATTTTCTCTTCCACCGCCTCATCAATCACGGCTACTCCGTAACCCGGAGCCAACACTGTTTTAAAGCCGACGCGCTCGATTTTGCTGATGTCATCGAGAACACCAAGTTCCTGATCACTGCTGAGCATACACTCGAGGAACAACTTGATGCCCTCTGTATATGTAGGGATATCTATCTTCTCTCTGTGGTTATACCCCCCGCCCGGTGTCTTGTAGGTAAATATGCCGTTGTCTCTGCGCCCGATGCGCTCGACTTTGGCCTCCGCCAGAACGTGCTCTGACGGCATTTCAAACAGTTTAAACTTAAGCGAGGTGCTCCCCGCATTACATACTAACAAATACATCATTATTCGTACTCGAT
>CADBOU010000127.1 GCA_902796355.1 uncultured Lachnospiraceae bacterium | reverse complement strand
CTCGACGGCAAAGAGCAGATTGAGGAATACGGACTGGCTCCGTTTATTGATCACTGCAAAGAGAGCGTCTGGCAGTACAAAGGCATGTGGGAAGATTTCTCCGGAAAGGTCGGTTTCTGGGCTGACATGGATGACCCGTATGTCACGTACCATGATGATTATATTGAGTCTGAGTGGTGGGCTCTTAAGCAGATCTGGGAGAAGGGGCTGCTGTATAAGGGTTATAAGGTTGTGCCTTACTGCCCGCGCTGCGGCACTCCGCCTTCCAGCCACGAAGTCGCCCAGGGCTACAAGGATGTCAAGGAACGCTCCGCTATTGTGCGCTTTAAGCTGCGCGATGAGGATACCTATGTTCTCGCCTGGACGACAACGCCCTGGACACTGCCGAGCAATGTCATGCTCTGCTTTAACCCCAAAGAAACCTATGCCAAAGTCAAATGTATTGACGGCTATACTTATATCCTGGCAGAAGCGCTGCTTGATACCGTGCTCGGACCGTTAAAAGAAAAGGAAGAGTATAAGGACAGCGATGCGCCGGCATACGAGATCATTTCAACCTGTGTGGGCAAAGATCTGGAGTATGTACCCTATGAGCCGCTCTTTGACTTTACCGGCAAAAGCGTAAAGGGTGCGGACAAAGCCTTCTTTATCGTCTGTGATGACTATGTCACACTGACAGACGGTACCGGCGTTGTGCACTGCGCACCGGCTTTTGGTGAGGATGATGCCCGTGTGGGACGGATTTACAATATTCCGCTTGTGCAGCTCGTCGATGCACAGGGCAATATGACCGAAGAGACAGACTGGCCCGGTGTCTTTGTCAAAGATGCCGATCCGCTGGTTCTGCGCGACCTTGAGGCGGCCGGCAAGCTCTTTGAGGCGCCTGTGTTCGAGCATAGCTATCCTCATTGCTGGCGCTGCGGTACGCCGCTCATTTACTATGCGCGCGAATCCTGGTTTATCGAGATGACCAAGGTCAAGGAAGATCTGATCAGGAACAATAATACGATCAACTGGATTCCGGAGAGCATCGGAAAAGGACGCTTTGGCGACTGGCTTGAAAACGTGCAGGACTGGGGATTATCCCGCGACCGCTACTGGGGCACCCCGCTCAACATCTGGGAGTGTGACGAGTGCGGACACCGCCATGCGATCGGGTCCCGGGCAGAGCTGGCTGAAATGTCGGATAACTGGAAGGAAGGAACCGAACTGCACCGTCCGTATATCGATGAGATTACAATCCGCTGCCCGAAGTGCGGGAAAGTGATGCACCGCGTGCCGGAGGTCATCGACTGCTGGTTTGACAGCGGCGCGATGCCCTTTGCACAGCATCATTATCCGTTTGAAAACAAGGAGCTGTTTGAGGAGCAGTTCCCGGCTGATTTCATCAGTGAAGCGGTTGACCAGACACGCGGATGGTTCTATTCACTGCTGGCCATCTCAACGCTGATCTTTAATAAGGCGCCTTATAAGAATTGTCTGGTTCTCGGCCATGTTCTGGATGAAAACGGCGAGAAGATGAGCAAATCCAAAGGCAACGCCGTCGATCCGATGGAGGCGTTAAACGAGTACGGAGCCGATGCCATCCGCTGGTATTTCTATGTCAACAGTGCGCCATGGCTTCCGAATCGTTTCTATGGTGATGCTGTCCGTGAGGGACAGAGGAAGTTCATGGGCACGCTCTGGAACACCTATGCGTTCTATGTGCTTTATGCCAATATAGACCAGTTTAATCCGCTTGAACACACGCTGGATACGGCGTCCCTGTCACAGATGGACCGCTGGGTCCTCTCCAAGCTCAATACGGTGGTCGGACAGGTCGATGACAATCTTGCAAATTACCGCATCCCTGAGGCGGCAAGAGCACTCCAGGGATTTGTCGAAGAGCTCTCTAACTGGTATGTCCGCCGCTGCCGTGACCGCTTCTGGGCCAAGGGCATGGAGCAGGATAAGATCAACGCCTACATGACGCTCTACACGGCTCTTGTCACGATTTCCAAAGCGGCTGCTCCGATGATTCCGTTTATGACGGAGTCCATATACCGGAACCTGGTCTGCGAAATCGACAAGACGGCGCCCAAGAGCATCCACCTGTGCGATTTCCCCGCGGTTGATCAGAGTCTGATTGACCCGGATCTGGAAGAGAAGATGGATGAGGTGCTGCAGATTGTCACGCTCGGCCGCGCCTGCCGCAACGAGGCGAATATCAAGAACCGCCAGCCGATCGGCCGCATGATGGTCGGAGGCGGCAATGAGCTGAGTGATGACTTTGTGCAGATCATTCTGGATGAGCTGAATGTCAAAGAACTCGCGTTCACAGACGATGCAAGTCAGTATATCGGTTACGAGTTCAAACCTCAGCTCAAGATCCTTGGACCCAAGTACGGCAAGCTGCTCGGCGCGATTCGCGGCGCACTGGCCAATCTTGACGGTACAAAGGCGATGGCAGAGCTTAAGGAAGACGGATCTGTTACGATCGATGCAGGCGGTGAGAGCATTTCACTCACAGAGGAAGAACTTCTGATCAGCACAAAACAGACAGAGGGCTTTGTCTCTCAACAGGATCGAGGCGTCACCGTTGTGCTCGATACGACGCTCAGCGAAGAGCTGCTGATGGAAGGCTTTGTGCGCGAGGTTATCAGTAAAGTGCAGACCATGCGCAAGGAAGCCGGTTTTGAGGTGACAGATCATATCCGCCTGAGCTATGACGGAACAGATAAGCTGATGGCTGTGATGGAAGCCAACAGTGATATGGTGGCATCTGAAGTGCTGGCCGATGAAGTGAAGGCCGCAGCCCCGGCCGGGTATACCAAAGACTGGAAAATCAATGGCGAGGCGGCATCATTTGGTGTCGAAAAGGTATAACAGTATATGTTTGACAGAGAACAGTTTTTAAATCAGGTAAAAGATACCGTCAAGTTGCTGTACCGGCGCACAATCGATGAGGCGTCGGACAGGCAGCTCTTTCAGGCGGTCAGCTATGCGATCAAGGACGATATCATCGAGGACTGGATCGAGACACAGAACAAAATCGACGAGCAGGACGCCAAGACCGTCTACTATATGTCGATGGAATTTCTGATGGGGCGTGCGCTTGGCAACAATCTGATCAATATGACAGCCTACCGCAAGACGCGGGAGGCGCTGGCCTCGATCGGAGTGGATCTGAACACACTGGAGGATCAGGAGCCTGATCCGGCACTTGGCAATGGGGGCCTTGGCCGTCTTGCCGCCTGTTTTCTCGACTCACTCGCAACGCTCGGTTATCCGGCTTACGGCTGCGGGATCCGGTATCATTACGGGATGTTCAAGCAGAAGATTGAGAACGGATACCAGAAAGAAGTGCCGGATGACTGGCTGAAGGATCGCTATCCCTTTGAAGTCCGGCGTGATGAGTACACAGCGTCCGTCAAGTTCGGGGGACATATCCGCGAGGAGTATGACAAGGAGGCCGAAAGAACCCGCTTTATTCTGGAGGACAGCGCGGAAGTACTGGCCATACCGTATGACATCCCGATCGTGGGCTGCGGAAATCACATCGTCAATACGCTGCGCATCTGGGATGCCCATGCGGCGACAGAGTTTTCATTGGATGAATTTGACCGCGGGGATTATCACAAGGCCGTTGAACAGGAATATCTGGCCAGGACAATCTCAGAGGTGCTCTACCCCAATGACTCTCATTATGTCGGTAAAGAGCTGCGCCTGAAGCAGCAGTATTTCTTTGTCTCAGCGAGCCTGCAGACCATCCTGGCAAAATACAAGAGAAAACACAGTGATTTAAGACGTCTGCACGAGAAGGTTGTCATCCAGATGAATGATACGCATCCGACCATCACGGTGCCGGAGCTGATGCGCCTGCTCATCGATGAGGAAGGCCTTCTGTGGGATGAGGCGTGGGATATCGTAACGAAGACATGCGCCTACACCAACCACACAATCATGGCCGAAGCGCTCGAGAAATGGCCGATCAACCTGTTTGAAAAGCTTCTGCCGCGCGTCTATCAGATCGTGCAGGAGATAAACCGGCGGTTTGAGGAAAAAATCCGTGAGGCATTTCCGGGAGATGAGTCCAAGATTGCCTCGATGGCGATCCTCTATAACGGGCAGGTGCGCATGGCCAATATGGCGATCTTTGCATCTTTCTCGGTCAACGGAGTGGCCCGCCTGCACACGGAGATTCTCAAGAACCAGGAGCTTCATGACTTCTACACGCTGATGCCCGAAAAATTCAACAATAAGACAAACGGCATCACGCAGCGCCGTTTTCTGCTGCACGGCAATCAGCGGCTTTCTGACTGGGTGACAGGCCTGATCGGCAACGGATGGATCCGTGATCTCTCCCAGATCGGAAAGCTTAAGGCATATGCGGATGACCCGGTGCGCCAGCTTGAGTTTGCCGCCATCAAGAGGGCTAACAAAGAGCGGCTGGCGGAGTATATCCTGAAGCACAACGGGATTAAGGTCAATCCCGATTCAATTTTCGATGTGCAGGTCAAGCGTCTCCACGAGTACAAGAGACAGCTGTTAAATATCCTGCATATCATGCATTTGTACGACCAGCTGAAGCGCAATCCGGAGATGTCGTTCTATCCGCATACCTTTATCTTTGGAGCAAAGGCGGCGGCCGGTTATGTACGTGCCAAGGAGACGATCAAGCTGATCAATTCTGTGGCGGATGTGATCAATCACGATCCGGATGTCAACGAGAAAATCAAAGTGGTCTTTATCGAAGATTACCGTGTCAGTAACGCAGAGATCATCTTTGCTGCGGCAGATGTCAGCGAGCAGATTTCAACGGCATCCAAAGAGGCATCCGGCACCGGCAACATGAAGATGATGCTCAACGGTGCGGTGACGCTCGGCACCATGGATGGAGCCAATGTCGAGATCGTCGAGGAAGTCGGCGAAGAAAACGCCATCATTTTCGGATTGTCTTCAGAAGAAGTGATCCGTTATGAAAATGAGGGCGGCTATGATCCGATGCATCTGTACGAGACAGATGCCGATATCCGCTATGTGCTTGACCGCCTGACAGACGGAACGTATGCGAACGGCGATAAAGAGCTGTATCTGGATTTGTACAATTCGCTTCTGTACGGAACGGACGGCAGTCCGGCGGATCCGTATTTTATTCTGAAAGATTTCAGGTCATTTGATGAGGCCAGAAAAAGGATGCGCGAGGCGTATGTCGACCGCAACCGCTGGGCGAAAATGGCGATGATGCAGACCGCCTGTGCCGGTAAATTCTCATCAGACAGAACCATTGAAGAATATGTCCGGGACATCTGGCACCTGGACCGTTTGCAGTAAATGAACGGAAGGAAGAAACAACATGAAACGATATGATCAGGGAATGTATTTAGTGCGCGGCAAGCTGTATGAGGACGCACAGTCGGCCTCACAGGCACTCGGACGTCCGGTGGCAAAGGAGACGGCCGCAGCCGGGACGATGGCCTATGGCATTTTACAGAAACACAACACAGCGCCCTCGATGGAGAATCTCCAGGTTCGTTTTGACAAGCTGACCTCGCATGATATCACCTATGTCGGCATCATTCAGACAGCCCGCGCTTCCGGTCTTGAAAAATTCCCGATGCCCTACGTGCTGACTAACTGCCATAACTCCCTGTGCGCTGTCGGCGGTACGATCAATGAGGATGACCACATGTTCGGTCTGACAAGCGCCAAGCGCTACGGCGGCGTCTTTGTCCCTCCGCACCAGGCAGTCATTCATCAGTTTGCCCGCGAGATGCTGACCCGCTGCGGAGATATGATCCTCGGCTCTGACAGCCATACCCGTTATGGTGCGCTCGGTACGATGGCGATGGGCGAGGGCGGCCCCGAGCTGGTCAAACAGCTCTTAAACAAAACGTATGATATCAAAATGCCGGAAGTCGTCGGCATTTATCTGACAGGTGAGCCGCAGTTTGGCGTCGGTCCGCAGGATGTGGCACTTGAGCTGATCGGCGGGACATTCCCGGACGGTTTTGTCAACAACCGTGTGCTCGAGTTTGTCGGCCCGGGTGTCGAAAAACTCTCAGCTGACTTCAGGATCGGCATCGATGTGATGACAACAGAGACAACCTGTTTGTCCTCGATCTGGCAGACGGATGAGAAGATCAGAGAGTTTTACGAGATCCACGGCCGCGCAGACGATTACAGTGAACTGAAGCCGGCTGAGGCAGCGTATTATGACCGCATGATCGAGATCAATCTGTCCGAGATCAAGCCGATGATTGCCATGCCGTTCCATCCGAGCAACACCTTTACAATTGATGAGGTAAACCGCAATCTGGCGGATATTCTCCATGAAGTCGAGGAAAAAGCAAAAGTCAGCCTCGGAGAACAGACAGCTTACACACTGTCAGATAAAATCCATGACGGAAAGCTTCTGGTAGACCAGGGTATCGTCGCAGGCTGTGCCGGCGGCGGCTTTGAGAACCT
>CADBOU010000126.1 GCA_902796355.1 uncultured Lachnospiraceae bacterium | reverse complement strand
TTACTCGGGAACTACGGATACAGGATTCGAACCTGTACTAACAGAGTCAGAGTCTGCTGTGCTGCCGTTACACCAATCCGCATTACTTACCGCTCACGCAGCCTCTTTATTATACTATGTAAAACTAAAATGTCAAGGAACTTTTTTACGGTAAAGACAAACTATTTAAAGATTTTAGAAGGCGACCGCTCAGATAGAACAGTCGCCTTCATTAACCATCAATAGATCACACAGCCTGCTCTTCCTGCCTCTTTGACTCTGTAGAGCGCTGCATCCGCATCGTGGAAGATATCTCCCTGCGGATTGTCGCGATCAGAGAAGGCGACCCCGACACTTAGGGATACAGGGGGCAGATCATCCTTTGGATGCTGCAGTATGTTATTGGCGCGGTTAATCTTGTTTAATACAAGCTGACTCATCGACTTATTGGAGCGCGTCATCACAACCGCAAACTCATCCCCGCCGATGCGGCAGAGAATATCGACTGAACGAAAACTGTTACGCAGAATATCTGCAACACGTTTTAAGACGCGGTCACCGATCGCATGACCATAGGTATCGTTAATCTGCTTAAAATAATCGACATCAATCAGGATGAGTGCCATGTGCTTTGTATCTGTACTCTCCATCAGCAGATCGTATGCACCGCGGTTAAAGAGCCCTGTGAGTGCATCGTGGGAAGCCTCATGACTGAGTTTTTCACGCGCCTCCTCATTTTCTTTGAGAATCTGATTGTACGTGCAGGTAACAAAGCGAAGCTCTTCCACACCGGTCGGCTCGATCATTTCCTGATTCTGCATCTTTTCGACCATCTTGGTGAGGGGTTTGCGCACCATTCTTGTAATAATGACAACAATTCCGATACCAATCAAAAGCAGGAGAATACTCATAATCGTCTGAATATTGACAAGAAGCGACATGCGCGTTGATGCATTAGCTAACTCCTGGCTGGATGAGCGGATAAGCGCTTGTGTACAGAGGCTGACATTTTCCCTGATACGATCTTTATAATGCATGTAAGTATTGTCAAAAACCAGTGTCTGCGCTTTTTCTTCCATCTCTTCCCGGGTCAGCGCCAGCTCTTCTTGGCTGAGCTCAACCTTCATCACATCATCAGGTATATTGGCCGGATCAAAGGAACCCGCCTCGACCATCAGGCGCATCGCATGGTTCTCGATATCGATCAGTTCGTTTGAAAGTGTGAGTGCTGAATTCAGACTCATCAGAGCCTCTGTATCATTGCCTTCCAAAAGCTCCGCGAGCTCTTCCACCGCTTTGTCCCGGCGCCGGACCTCTTTAACCTCCACATAAAAATCTTCCAGATATTGTTCCTCTCCTGTGACAACAAAACAGCGCACACGGTCAGTCAGATAGTCAGAGCCGGACTCCATCTCTGAAGTCGCCAGCTGCGCAGCAATATACCGATCACTGGCCTTCTCCATACGCTGGTAACCCCGGGCCACAAACATATCGGAAATCATCAGCGCAAGCGCTGCGATAAAGGCCAAAATGGCGAAAGAAAATGTTGCCGTCTTAAGCTGAATTCCTGTATGCTCATGTGTTTTCTGATCAAAAAATCTCTCTGCCGTATTGTTTTCTTTGTTTTTATCAGCAGCCGGGCTGACGGCAGACGGATGTGTCCTTCTATCATCCTTTAACAGTCTGTCAGCCTCCGCTTTATCAGCCTCTTTTTTTTGAAGAATAAACGGCTCAAACTCTGATGCAGGCACCGGCCTTGAGAAAAAGTATCCCTGAACCAGATCACACCCCAGATCCCGCAGTGCATGAAGCTGTTCCTGCGTCTCAACGCCTTCAGCAATGACAGGCACAGACAGATAATCCGAGATGCCGATGATGACCTCCACCATATGCGTGTTGCCGCCTTCTTTAAAGGCATTGCGCACAAACTGCATGTCAAGCTTTAAGGCATCGATCGGCAGATTGGAAATCATATTTAAAGAAGAATATCCTGTTCCGAAATCATCCATTTCGATCTTAAATCCCAGGCCGCGCAGCGTTTCCACCATGCTGATAATCTGCTCAGAATCCTGTGTATAAGCAGACTCTGTCACTTCGAGAAGAAGGTCCTGACCGGACAGATCATAATCAGCGAGAATCTGTTTAAATGTGTCCGGAAGATTCGGATCATACATATCAATCCTGGAGACATTGACTGATACCGGAATCGAGTATCCCAGTTCATCTTTCCACTGACGAATTTGTCTGGCTGTCTCGTGCCACACATACAGATCCATTTTCTGGATCAGGCCATTGTCTTCAAACAGAGGCACAAATACGCCCGGATTGACCATGCCAAGCTCAGGATGAATCCAGCGTACCAGCGCCTCGGCGCTTGCCAGCACCGGCGTCTCCGGGCGCACATCGAACTTGGGCTGGTAATAAACCTGAAACTGACACTGCTCAATAGCCGCCGGAAAATCTTCGATCAGCTGCTCAGCGTAGAGCTGACGTTCATGAAGATCATCATCATAGAATCCGATTCTCTGCGTAAAGCTTCCTTTAACTGTATCGACTGCCATCTTCGCCCGGTCAAATCGCCGTTCGATATCAATTGCTTTATCAACGTTGGAGTAGACGCCCATACGCAGGCGGACACGGTTCTCAGCCTTCTCCTCACCCATGAGCGCAATCGATGCTCTCTCCATGATCTCGGGGTAATCATTG
>CADBOU010000125.1 GCA_902796355.1 uncultured Lachnospiraceae bacterium | reverse complement strand
GAGCGGCCGTTTGATCCATGGATCTTTAGCTCAGTTGGTCAGAGCAGTCGGCTCATAACCGATCGGTCCTGGGTTCGAGTCCCCGAGGGTCCACTAAGCCGCAGTGGCGGAACTGGTAGACGCCCGGGACTTAAAATCCCGTGGGTAGTGATACCCGTGCCGGTTCGATTCCGGCCTGCGGCATTGAAGCGGATGGTTTATCTATAATGGATAGATCATCCGTTTTTCAGTTGTTTTTGTTGTTACTGGCGATAGCTTCTTTATTCAGTGTTTAAGACAGGTATGCCTTTTTCTTAATTCAGATACTATAGTGATAACTACTTATTTTGTTTTCCACTTCATTTACAATTCCTCCTAAATATAATACCAATTTGACATTTACACACCTCTTGTAATCCATGATTCTCCAAGGGTGTCACGGCAAATGGTACCACAAGAAAACATTGAATATAACAATATATTTATACGAAATTGTAATAGGCAGGCGGAGAAAGATAAGTTTTGCTATACCAACAATACAAGCATTCGTTCTGTGTAAATTTTTTGTAAAGTCGAAGTCGTTTTCGGCGGCCTTTTCAGCCTTTTTTATTGACGCTTAGCCTCTCTGATTGATAGAATCCTACTATAACTGCTTACATCATGAAAGTTGATGTAAAGATTTTACCCAAGCATTTCTAACAAGTACCCGTAACTTATGAGAAAGGAGAACAAGGAGGTGACGTATTGAAGGCAATTTACAGAAAAATGATTGCTCTTCTGGCAGTGCTTTCGATGGCTGTCTGTCTGCTGACGGGATGTGGTGCCTCATCCGGAGATGAGGGAGGCTCATCCGGGAGCGCTAATGGTATTACCATCTTCAATTCTAAGATGGAGATCCAGGATCAGCTGCTCCAGATGGCAGAGAAGTATGAGGCTGAGACCGGTGTTCACATCGAGGTTTACTATTCAAGTGATACGGTTTCCGCTCATCTGGCCACCAGATATGCATCGAACAATCCCTATACACTGTCGATGGTCGATGCCAAGGATATTTACGCTCTGGCAGAGGAGCATGCAGAAGATCTTTCCGGTGAAGACTGGGTCAAAGACACAGAGTATGCGATCAGCATCAATGACAAGGTGTATGGGTTCCCGGTCTGTGTAGAAGCCAGGGGCATCATCTACAACAAGGATGCGATCGAGAAGACGACCGGTCATGAATTTGTACCGGAAGACTACAAGACAACCAAGGATTTTCAGAAGCTGATCGATGAATTGATCGACGGTGGTATGAAGTCTCCGACGGCTGTCATGAAGGAAGACTGGTCACTGGGAGCGCACTACCTGGCTCAGATTTATGAAGAGCAGGAAGATCCGGATTCATTCCTGATGGATCTTTCCAAGGGATCGGTCAAATTGATGAAAAACGACAAATTCAATGCGATGATGGATACTTTTGATGTCCTCATGAACAACAGCTACGCTAAGAAGAGCGCTATCTCAGCCGAGCGTGAGGTCTCAGAAAAGAAACTTGCTGAGGGAGAGATCGCTTTCATGTTCGGCGGCAACTGGGACTGGTCACAGATCAATCAGTTTGATTACACGGAAAACATGGGTATGATGCCGGTTCCGCAGGATCTGGATGACGGCATGAACGAGATGCTGGTCGGCGGCGGCTCAAAGTATTTCTTTATCGACAATTCATCCAGCACCTCTGATGAACAGAGACAGCAGGCGAAGGATTTCCTGAACTGGCTCATTTACAATGAGGACGGACAGTCATTCCTCGTTAACGACTGTGCACTCGTCCCGGCATTCTCCAATATTGATCTTCCGATCAGCGATCCGCTGGGCGCATCGGTCAGTGTTTACACCAATGCCGGCAAGCTGGTTCCCAACTATAACTATCTGCCTGATGATCATTATGCGATTCTCGGAGCGATGTTCCAGAAGTATCTCGCAGGCATGAGTGACCGCAAAGGATTTGCGAAAGATGTTGAGACTTACTGGAAGACAAAGACTCTGACGAGTCATTCAGAATAAGAAAGGAGGACTGGATATGAAAAGAAATACGACAGCTTATAAGTCAAAACAGTTTCTGATGTTTGCCGGTCCCGCGCTGATCCTGTTCTGCATGGTCATCATTGTGCCATTCATTTACGGATTATTCCTGACATTCACAAGCTGGGACGGCGTCAGCGCCGACAAGCCGTTTGTCGGATTTGCCAATTATGTATCCGCCTTTAAAGATGCCTACTTCTGGTCAGCCGTCGCAAGAACCATTCTCTACTCCGCCTTTGCGGTTGTTCTGGTGAACGTGGTTGCTTTCCTGCTTGCCTACATGGTGACAAGCGGCGTCAAAGGACAGAACTTCTTCCGTGCCGGATTCTTTATCCCGAACCTGATCGGCGGCATCGTTCTCGGTTATGTCTGGAAGTTTGTGTTTAACCGCGCGTTTGTGGCGATCGGAGATAAGCTGACCGGGGGATCGACGCCCTCGCTTCTGTCAACGACAGGCGGTGCGATGTTCTGCCTGATCCTAGTATCAGTATGGCAGTATGCGGGTTATATGATGCTCATCTATGTGGCGGGCTTTATGAGTGTGTCTGACACACTCAAGGAAGCAGCGATGATCGATGGCTGTACAGCCTCGCAGGCGATGCGCAATGTGACGATCCCGTTGATGCGTACATCATTTACAACATGCATTTTCTTAAGCATCACGAGATGCTTCGTCGTGTACGATGTCAACTTGTCATTGACAAGAGGCGAGCCGTTCTTCAGTTCTGTCATGGCGGCTATGCATGTGTACAACAAGGCGTTTACCTACAAGGATTACGGCACAGGTCAGGCAGAAGCGCTCATTCTGTTTATCATCTGTGCGATTATCGGTATCCTTCAGGTGTACTTCAGTAAGAAAGGGGAGGTGGAAGCATAATGACGAAAAATGAAAAAGCTGCTATAGCCAGAAAAAGAAAACATGCCATTATGATCGCCCTCCTGATCATAGTTTTCATCCTGTTTATCATTCCGTTTTTATTGGTCATTATCAATGTGTTTAAGGATCAGGCAGATATCACAGCCAATCCGCTCGCCCTCATTGGCGCGCACGGGTTTACGACGAAGAACTTCCCTGAAGCCATGAAGAAGATGGACTTCTTCAATGTGTTCAAGAATTCTCTGATTATCACGACCTGCTCGACGATTCTGACGATCATCGTCTCGGCCATGGCATCCTTTGTCATTGTCAGAAACGGAAAGTGGAAGGCATGCGCCATCCTTTTTGCACTGATGATCGCTTCGATGGTTATCCCGTTCCAGGTCCTGATGGTTCCGTTGGTTTCTGTGTACGGAGGTCTTTTCGGCATCCTCAACAGCCGGATCACATTGATCTTGATGCACGTAGGATTCTCAGTTTCCATGGCGACGTTTATGTTCCATGGAGCGATTCATTCCAATATACCGCTGGAGCTTGAGGAAGCAGCCCTGATTGACGGCTGCAACAGATGGCAGACATTCTGGAAGATTGTCTTCCCGCTGCTTAAGCCCACGATTGCAACTGTAGCGATTATCGACGCGATGGCGTTCTGGAACGATTACCTTTTGCCCAGTCTCGTCCTGACAGACAAAGCAATTTACACCATTCCGATCGCTACACAGGCATTTTACGGCACATATTCAACAGATATCGGTCTGGTCATGGCCGCTCTGCTGCTGGCCATGCTGCCTATCCTCATCCTGTATCTCTTCCTGCAGAAATATATCGTTGCAGGTGTTACGGCAGGAGCTGTTAAGGGTTAAAGAACAAAGATAAAGCTGGCAAATCATGGATAGATTTTTTAATGCAAACAATCCGGTGATGCGGTTTCTGACAAGGATGGTCGACCTGGCGATCCTGAATGTGATGACAGTGGTATTTGCTGTCCCGATCGTCACGGCGGGCGCTTCACTGACAGCCATGAATTACGTGCTGTTTCATCTGTGCAGAAAAGATGAGACCTATGTGACCAAGATGTTCAGGAAGTCATTTAAAGACAATCTCAGACAGGGAATTCCGGAGGGCCTGATCGCGGTCGGCATCGCAGTTGTTACCGCAGTGGATCTGTGGGCACTGCATGCAGGGAACTCAAAGCTCGGCACCATGATGATGATTATGATCACGGTTGTGGCAGGTTTTCTGTTTGTGACATTTGTGTACGTGTTTGCACTGCAGTCCCGCTATGAAAACCCGGTGAAAAAGACCATTACCAATGCCCTGAGACTGGCGCTCGGCAATCTGCCGAGAACAGCTCTGATGATGGTGATCTGGATCATCTGGATCCTGTTTATGGTTTATCTGCACCGCGCCGCACCGTTAGCCATCCTGTTGTATGGATTTTCACTCCCGGGGTATCTGTGCACGATGCTTTACAATCCGGTGTTTGCCAGACTTGAAGAAGAATAGTTTCGTAAGATATTGGAATAAAGGAGAAAAAATATGGCAAGTTTATCATTAAAGCATATTGAAAAGGTTTATCCGGACGGATATCAGGCCGTGACGGATTTTAATCTTGAAGTAGAAGACAAAGAGTTTATTATTTTCGTCGGCCCCTCAGGCTGCGGCAAGTCAACCACGCTGCGCATGATTGCGGGTCTGGAAGATATTTCCTCCGGCGAACTGTTGATCGACGGTGTGAAGATGAACGATGTGGAGCCGAAGGACAGAGATATCGCGATGGTGTTCCAGAGTTATGCGCTCTATCCGCATCTGACCGTCAGAGACAACATGGGTTTCGCCTTAAAGCTCAGAAAAGTCCCGCAGGCAGAGATCGATGAGAAGGTCAATGAGGCGGCGAAGATCCTTGATCTTGAAAAGTATCTTGACAGAAAGCCGAAGGCTCTCTCCGGCGGGCAGAGACAGCGTGTGGCCATGGGCCGTGCGATCGTCAGAAATCCAAAAGTCTTTTTGATGGATGAGCCGCTGTCCAACCTGGATGCCAAGCTGAGGGTACAGATGAGAGCAGAGATTTCCAAGCTGCACGAAAAACTCGGCACCACCATCATCTATGTCACACATGACCAGACAGAGGCGATGACTCTGGGAACCAGAATCGTTGTCATGAAAGACGGTATCGTTCAGCAGATCAATACACCTGAGTTCCTGTACAGCATGCCGATCAATCTTTTCGTGGCCGGCTTCATCGGCTCACCGCAGATGAACTTCATGGATGCGCTTGTTGAGCTTAAGGACGGCGATGCTTATCTGCACATCGGCGAGAACACACTCAAAGTGCCGGATGACAGAAAGAATGCATTGATTGACGGGGGATATGACGGCAAGACAGTTGTTCTGGGCATCCGTCCGGAGAACATTAAGGCTGACGAGGCTTTCCTTGCTGCCAATGCAGATAGTCAGATCAAGTCCACGATCAATGTCAGAGAGATGCTGGGTGCAGAAGTGTTCCTGTACTTCGATGTCAACGGCCAGCAGACGATCGCACGCGTTGAGCCGGACACACCGTATAAGAATGGTGATGAAGCGGTCTTTGCCCTTGATATGAGCAAGATTCATCTCTTCGATAAAGAGACTGAGCTGAATCTTCTGTACAAAGAATAATACAGAGCTGCTTTGGGTAATAAGCAAATATGTGTTTGTAAAATAAGGGAGGCTCTGACGGTCTCCCTTATTTTCCTATTCATAAGGATATGATAAACTGAACAATAATGAAGGAACGGGATTTAATCAGCAAAGAACTTGCTGCGGCAAGGGAATACGAGACAAAACAGTCGGCACTTGTTGCAGAGGATGAGCGGCCAGTATATCATTTTACACCCCGGATCGGGTGGCTCAATGATCCGAACGGGCTGTCTTATTATGACGGGCAGTACCATTTGTTTTATCAGTATCATCCGTACAGTTCCTACTGGGGGCCGATGCACTGGGGACATGCCGTCAGCGAGGATATGATTCAATGGACATATCTGCCCGCAGCGCTTGCGCCTGACAGCCCCTATGATCATTGCGGATGTTTTTCCGGTACGGCGCTGCCGATGGATGACGGAAGCCATCTGTTGATGTATACAGGCTGCACGGATGATTTTGAAGATCCCACTGGACGGGGCCGGTGGCTGCAGTCACAGAATGTGGCTATCAAAACAGCAGATGACAGCGAGTACCATAAGTACAGCGCGAACCCGGTGATCACTTTTGAAGATTTACCAGAGGGCGCTGACCCCTATGAGTTCAGAGATCCGTATCTGTGGCGGATGAGTGACGGGACATACCGGACGCTGGTTGCCCTGGGGATGTCTGATGAAACAGCCGGCACACGGCTGATCATGTACCGCAGTGATGACGGACTGCACTGGAGCTGCGGAAAGACACTGTTTGAAGACAGCCGCAGGATCGGTGTCATGTGGGAATGCCCGAACTTTTTCCCGCTGGGAGAACAGTACATTCTGATCGCCAGCCCGATGGACATGCAGGCAGAGGAAGAAGAGGCGGTCGGTACCATCCGTTTTCCAAAGGGCAATAATGTCTGCTATATCACGGGGCAGTTCGACGAGGATACAGAAGAATTTATTCCGACAAAGCGGTATGAGCCAGTTGACTGTGGCCTTGATTTTTATGCTCCGCAGGTTATGGAGACACCTGATCACAGACGTGTTATGATCGGATGGATGCAGGATCCTCATACGGCGAATCTGCATGAACAGGATATCCGTATATTCGGGCAGATGACAGTCCCCCGCAAGCTGGAGGTTAAAGACGGCAGGCTGTATCAATGGCCTGTGCGGGAGTTTGACAGACTCAGAAAAGATGAGGTGCACCATCAGCAGATAAAGGCAGAAGATGAGACAATCCGTATTCCTGATATCATGGGCAGATCGGTTGATTTGCTGGTCAATATCACACAGATGGATGCCTGCCGGCAGCTCAGCATCAGATTTGCAGAGGACCAGACGCATGCGGTGGAGCTGAGGTATGAACCGGAGCGTTCCGTCATGACGATCGACCGTTCCCGGTCAGGGCAGCAGAAAGAGATGACAGGAGAGAGGACTGTCACCATCCTTCAGCACGGTGAAAGCATGGCCTTGAGGATTCTGATCGATCAGTGGAGCGCAGAGATCTTTGTCAACGGCGGCGAGAAGGTCATGTCGCTCACCTATTATACAGATCTGAGCGCGCAGGGCATTTCATTTAGCGCAAAAGGGAAAGCGGTTTTTGATATCACTCAGTATACGATTTCACTAGAATAAAGGAGACAGCGGCTATGACAGATATTTGGACTCTGGGCGAGGTGTTGATTGATATGACACAGAGCGGGAGCGACGAGAACGGGAACGGAGAGTTTACGGCTTACCCGGGCGGGGCGCCGGCAAATGTGGCTGTCGCGGCAGCAAGACTCGGAGCGAAAGCAGGATTTATCGGAAAAGTCGGGGATGACGCGTTTGGACGTTTTCTGGCTGACACGCTGAAAAAAGAGAATGTCGATGTATCCGGTCTGTTTGCCTGTGAAGATGTGCCGACAACGATGGCCCTGGTATCGGTGGCGCCGGACGGAGAGCGGGATTTTTCATTTTACAGAAATCCTGGAGCAGATACCCAGTTGACAGCTGATGAGGCACGGGCTGTGCTGGTAGACAATCCCGATGCGAAGATTATTCATGTCGGGTCTCTGTCTATGACAGATGAGCCCTCCCGCGAAGCCTGTGAGACGGCTGTGAAATACGCCAGAGAAAAAGGGATGATGGTCAGCTACGATCCGAACTACCGCGCTGCGCTGTGGGACAGTGAGGAGCGCGCGGTCAATATGATGAAATCGCTCCTTCCCTACGCAGACATTCTCAAGGTATCAGATGAGGAGATGGTGATGCTGACCGGGACAGATGACCCGGAAGAAGGCAGCCGCCTGCTGAGCCAATATGGACCGGCTCTGGTTCTTGTGACACTCGGATCACAGGGGGTGTTTGCCAGATGCGGCGAGCACACGGAGGCGGTTCCGGGGATACAGGTGACGGTTGCAGATACCAACGGTGCAGGGGATACCTTCTTGGGAGCAGTGTTAGGACGAATCACCAAAGAAGGATGCCGCCCCGAGGAGCTCGCGCCCGAAGTGCTCAAAGAGATTGTGATCTATGCCAACAAGGCGGCGGCATTGACATGCACCAGACACGGTGCGATTCCGGCGATGCCCTATGCGAGTGAAATGAGATAAGACAGGGGTTTTATGGCAAAGAGAGAGAGCTTTTTTCAAATAAGGCTGCAGGAAAACATAGAAGAACTGAAAAGTCTCTATCTGGGCCTTTATCACGATGAACATGCATTTGCTTTCTTTCTGGCTATGCTTGGGGAAGCGTACCGGGCAAGAAAAGCATCTCTGCGCCAAAGGGATCTGAGCAGAAAAGAGCATCCGGACTACAGAATGTCTCAGAGAATGCTGGGGATGATGCTGTATGCGGAAAACTTTGCGGGAGATCTGGCGGGTGTTCAAAAAAAACTTCCTTATATCAAGGAGTGCGGGGTCAATTACCTGCATCTGATGCCGCTTCTTGATTCTCCTGAAGGAAAAAGTGACGGCGGTTATGCGGTATCTGATTTCAGAAGGGTCAGACCGGACCTGGGCACCATGGATGATCTTGAAAAGCTGATCAGCGCCTGTCACCGCAGGGATATCATGGTGTGTCTGGACTTTGTTATGAATCATACCAGCGATGAGCATGCATGGGCTAAGGATGCGCGGCAAGGGGATCCGGTAGCGCAGGCCAGATATTTCTTTTACGATAACTGGGATATACCGGATCAGTTCCAGAAGGATCTGCCTGAGGTCTTTCCGGTGACGGCTCCCGGCAACTATACCTATCTGGAGGATTGCGGCAAGATCGTGATGACATCGTTCTTCCCGTTCCAGTGGGATCTGAACTACGCCAATCCGATGGTGCTCAATGATATGACAGACAATCTGCTCTATCTGGCCAACAGAGGCGTCGATGTAATCCGTTTGGATGCGGTTCCGTATATCTGGAAGACTTGCGGGACCAACTGCCGGAATCTTCCGGAGGTTCATACGGTGGTCAGGATCATGAAACTGGCGTGTGAGATCGTCTGCCCCAGCGTGATGCTTCTGGGAGAAGTTGTCATGGAGCCGAAAGAAGTGGTACCGTATTTCGGGTCTCCCGAGCGGCCTGAGTGCGATATGCTCTACAACGTGACGGCCATGTGCACGATCTGGCACACACTCGCAACGCGGGATGTCAGGCTTCTCAGGCACCAGATAGAACAGATCGAGAATCTCCCGGCAGCATATTTGTTCCAAAACTATCTCCGGTGTCATGATGACATCGGCTGGGGTCTGGATTACGGGTTCCTCGGCGGTTTTGGGATGAGCGAAGCACCTCATAAAAAGTATCTCAACGACTGGTTTACAGGCAAGTGGTTTGGGAGTCCATCCCGCGGTGAGTTGTACAATGACATTGAAATGCTGCAGGATGCCCGCCTTTGCGGGACGACAGCCTCGCTCTGCGGGATAGAAGCCGCTGAATTTGAACAGAATGAAGAGGCGCTGCGCACCGCTCTGGCGGCGGATCTGATGCTGCATGCGCTGATGCTGACCCTGAAGGGCGTTCCGGTTTTGTACAGCGGAGATGAGATAGGCATGCTCAATAATTACAGTTATCATGAGGATCCGAAGCGCTTTTCGGACAGCCGGAATATTCACCGGGGTCAGTTTGACTGGGTTTTGTCAGAGCAACGGCATACACCGGGGACAACGGCATCGGCCTTGTTTGAGGGATTGTCTGATCTGATCTGTATCAGAAAGAAAAATGATGTGTTCCGATCTGATGCGCCCATGTATGCGGTAGACGTGGAAAACGAGCGCATTCTAGGCATCGGACGCACATATGGGGACCGGACTCTTTTGGGTCTGTTTAATGTATCTCCGGAGCACAGCAGGGCTGTGATAGAAACGGCTGCGTGGGAAGAGCTCACAGATCCGGACAGAGTATTTGTTGCCGGTGAACAGACGCGTATGGAATACTGGCTGGAGCCCTACGGATTCCGGTGGCTGATCAGAAAAAACGTGCAGCATGAGGAGGCATGACATGAAAACCATAGCACTTGTCGGAACGTTTGATTCCAAAGGGGAAGAGTTCCTCTATGCAAAGGGACTGATTGAGCAGTTGGGTTTCGGTATTTTCACCATTCATGCAGGGACATTTACGCCGCTCTTTGAGCCGGATATCTCAAATGAAGAGGTGGCGGCAGCAGGGGGCTCCTCGCTGCAGGAGATTGTGGAGACTGCAGACAGGGGATTTGCGGCTGATGTGATGTGCAAAGGTCTTGCCGCATTGGTTCCCAGATTGTATGCAGAAGGGCATTTTGACGGGATTTTGTCTTTTGGAGGATCAGGCGGCACAACGCTGGCTACATCCGGAATGAGGGAACTTCCCTTTGGCGTGCCCAAGGTGATGGTCTCAACGATGGCCTCGGGCAATGTCTCAGTCTATGTGGGGACAAGCGATATCATTATGATGCCTTCCCTTGTTGATGTGGCCGGAATTAACAAGATTTCGCGCACAGTTTTCAGGAATGCTGTAATGGCTGTAGCCGGGATGGTGGGGTACGTCGACCAATGTGCAAATGAAACGTCCGAAACCCCAGATCAAGAACCTGTCACAGATAGACCTGCCATTGCGGCAACGATGTTTGGCGTTACAACGCCCTGTGTCTCTCACGCAAAGAACCTCCTTGAAAAGGCAGGCTATGAGGTGATTGTGTTTCACGCCAACGGAGCCGGCGGCAAAATGATGGAGAAGATGATTGACCACGGGATGTTTGCCGGGGTTCTTGATCTGACGACCACAGAGGTGTGTGATGATTTGTTTGGCGGCGTGCTTTCAGCAGGACCGAAGCGCTGTGAGGCGGCTGTCAGAAACCGCATGCCTCAGGTGGTTTCAGTGGGCGCCTGCGAGATGATGAATTTTGGTCATATCAGTACGCTCCCGGAGAAATATGCCGGCCGCAATATTCATCAGCACAATCCGGCCAATACACTGGTGCGGTTAACCATTGAAGAGAGCGAGGCTGTCGGGAGACGCCTGGCTGAAAAATGGAATGAGGCGCAGGCAGAGATGACAGTGCTGCTGCCGCTTGAAGGCATGTCGATGCTCGACGCCGCGGAGAAACCTTTTGACGGTCCGCAGGAGAGGGCAGCATGCTATAAGGCCATTAAGAACGGCATTACGAATCCGCTGGTCCATGTTATAGAGCTCCCCATGAACATCAATGACCCGGCTTTTTCAGAAACAGCGGTGCAGGAACTGCTTGAACTGCTGGGCGGGAAGGAAAAATAAAGATTAAGAGCCAATGCAGGGTCTGAGCAGATCACCAAATGGGGAAAGCCAGTGCGCGGTTTGCGCTGCACATTCGGGCTTGGCGGGCAAGCTGGCCGAACAGTCCGACAAACTTCAATTTGCCGAGCTAGCTCAGCGCTTCACAAAACCTCATTTTATCGAGCATATTCAGTGCCGGCGGTACAGGATGGCAAAGAACATTCCTGCAATTAGAGTCACACCAGAGAAGCCAAGCAGAATCCATGTATCTGAGCCGTAAGATGTAAGAGATTGGTTTTCTTTTTCGGCTGTCTCATCTTTGCCTTCCGATGTATTCTCTGTTTGTTCAGCGTTCGGTTTCTCTTCATTCATCGCAGAGTTGTTACCCTGCGGCAGTCCGCTTTTGGGGGCCTGTCCTTTGCTTGGCAACTGTCCGCTTTCGGGGGCCTGTCCTTCGGCGGGCATTTGTCCGCCTTCCGGCTTCTGTCCATTGCCCGGCGCATGATCGTGCGCCGGGTTGATCAACCCTGAATATGAATGCAGATGACAATAGTTTCTACAATTCGCCTTTTAAGATGGCATCAATAACGACTTTCCCGACCTTGTAATTGTTTTCCATGGCAATCGGGAAAATGTCTGCGGCTTCGACGCTGCTTTCAGAAGCCAGTGTATGATCAGAATCCGGATCCCACAGACTTTCAGGCGTAGCTCCGTTCATAAAGACATCGCAGTTGACACAGTCGCGGATGATGATCAGGTGATCCAGCAGACCAAAGCGGTCTGCAACGTTGGCGATGGCAACATCTTCCATCTCAGCAACAGCAAGCGGATCAGGACAGTGATAGGCTTCGTTCATCGCAAGGGCATTGGCATGATTGTATTCACCCTTCCAGTAATTGTCTCCGGAAGCCGTGGTGCCGCGCAGCACTTTAGGATCGCGGACAGCCCAGTCGGCGCCGCCAAAGGCAGCGCTCATAAATGTTTTCGTGCGCTCTGTGGTTTCTAACGGTGTATCTTTAGTAAGCTGGTAGACTTTCTCCATCAGATCTGTATCCAGAATCTTACAGCTGGAGGAGTCATATGCCTCATCGTGAAACCAGGTGGTATCTCGGGTTTCGGTTAAATCGCGCGGATCGGCGTGATGACCCAGATCATAGTCGACTGCTGCTGTGCAGATGATGACATCGCCCATGACAGCATAGTCTCGGGAACCTCCGCCGCAACCGGTGGAGATGATATATGCATCTGAGAAATCAAAGCGTTCATCCTGCAGAATGGCCTGTGTGCTGGCGGCGGCATTGACCTTGCCCATGCCTGTCTCGTACAGGGCTATGCCGTCTTTTACGTATAGTTTATTATCCTCAAAGCCACCTTTGATGTCGTATGCTTTGCCGCCGTCGACAAAGCCTTCTTAGTAGAACTGAGCCTCTTCGGGAAAGTCTCCGGCCAGTTCTGAATCTTCAAACTTAGGCAAAATTAAGACGTTGATTTTTTCCGGTTTCTGATCTGTTTGATCGCCGGCTGTTTTCCCTTTGAGTCCGGCTGCAAACAGACAAACTGCCAGGATGATCAGTAGTCCGGCAATAATCCCTTTTAAATACTTCATTGTCATTCTCCTTCCATCCGCATGTGAGTATCTGACTGGATTTTATCATATTATTTAATCATCACAGATATCGAAAAGTTACGTCTTCAACAATCTGTTTGATTTCTCCTTGACAAATGCGAATTAACAGCGTAGAATGACATCGTTGCTGATTTGACGGCACAGGTGCGCGTAGCTCAGCTGGATAGAGCGTCTGGCTACGGACCAGAAGGTCGGGAGTTCGAATCTTCTCGCGCACGCTCACGGCCTTGTAAATGAGATGTTTACAAGGCCTTCTTTTTATATTAAATTATAGTTCAAAGAATGATGTTCAGCGCAACACAGAACACACAGTGTTTTTGAAGGAGGCTATCTTATGAAGAGAAATGTGATTGTCGGACAGTCCGGCGGACCGACAGCAGCGATCAACTCCAGTCTGGCAGGTGTTTATCAGACTGCTATCGAGCGTGGAGCCAAGAAGGTGTATGGCATGCGCCACGGTATCCAGGGTTTGATGAAAGGCGATTATGTCGATCTGTCCAAGTATATCAGAAATGATCTGGACAGTGAGATCCTTAAGAGAACACCGGCGGCTTTTCTTGGTTCCTGCCGCTATAAACTGCCTGAGATTCATGAGGACAAGGCTGTGTATGATGAGATTTTCAAATTGCTTGATGATCTTGATATTGAAGCCTTTATCTATATTGGCGGCAATGATTCGATGGATACGATCAAGAAGCTGTCAGATTATGCTTTGCTCACCGGCAGTCAGATTAATTTTGTCGGATGCCCCAAGACAATCGATAATGATCTGGCACTGACAGATCACACACCGGGATACGGCAGCGCAGCCAAGTATATCGGTACATCGATCAAAGAAATCATCCGCGATGCGGCAAGCCAGGAATATGCTCACGGTATTGCCACTGTCGTTGAAGTCATGGGACGCGACGCCGGTTGGCTGACAGGGGCGGCTTGTCTGGCCGAAGGAGAGGACTGCAAAGGTGTCGATGCGATTTATCTTCCGGAGCTTCCGTTTGATATGGATCTGTTCCTTAAGAAAGCTAAGAAGGCTTTGGATCAGAAGGGGTATACTGTCGTGGCGGTGTCTGAGGGTGTTCGGACCGCGGACGGCAAATATGTCTGCGAAGGCGGCGCAGGAACAGGATTTATCGATGCATTTGGCCATAAACAGCTGACCGGCACAGCCAACTATCTGTGCCAGTATCTGGCGGAGAAGATCGGCTGCAAGACCCGCTCAATTGAGTTGAGCACCCTGCAGAGAGCAGCTTCTCATCTGGCCTCCCGTATTGATATCCTGGAGGCGGCTCAGATCGGCGGCGCTTCTGTCAAAGCAGCTGACGAGGGATCCAGCGGCGTGATGGTCGTCTTTGAGCGCGAGTCGGATGATCCGTATCAGTGCCACACCGCCGTTAAGGATGTGCATAAGATTGCCAATGAAGAACGCCTGGTACCGCGGAAATGGATCAACAAAGAAGGCACCTATGTGACGGATGAATTCCGCACATATGTTGAGCCGCTTATTCAGGGAGACCTTTCACCCATCATGGTGGGCGGTATTCCGAGACATCTGTTCATCGATTGATAGAATATAAGCACGAAGACTGTACAGACTGTCGAAAACCGTCGAAGACTGTCGAAAACTGTCGAAAAGTGTCGATCAATTATAGCGGATTTCGCATGGACTTTTCCTGCGAAATCCGCTATTGTTTCGTTCGTCCTGAACAATACGCAATGGCAGAGGAGGAACGAACATGCAAAGAGAAATAAAAAAGTACACAACCGTCACATTTTTGTTTCGCGACGAAAAAAGCCATGAAGTCAGGGAGCACGTGGAGGGTATGCGATTCAATGACTGGATCAGCTCTTGTGCACCGGTCGAGACAACCCGCCTGATGGGGATACTGGCTCAGGCGCTCGTGCTGATGCGCCTCAGAAGCGACTGTGATACGCAGCGGCTTCGCGGAATCGTCAGCCCCCATATGCTTTTGATCGACCGGCAGGATCGGGTTAAGCTTTTGGATTTTAATGATGAAAGTAATTATGCTGCGGCCCGCAAGGTCCAGAGCAGGTCTGTCATGCGCTATTTTGCACCTGCGGATTATGCCGCAATGGACGCAGAGCAGTCAGAGATCTATGGCTTTGCAAGGTTGTGCCAGTATATGTTTGCGGTCAACGAAGAAGCAGGAGAAGTGATGGACACTGCGCTCAGACGGCGGGCAGAGCATTTTATTGACCGGTGTATGGGAGCAGGTATGCGTCCAATCGGACAGTATGATAAGGCGGAGGCCGCATTTGCCCAGATACGGGATTTTTCAGAGAGGAGCAGTGCAAGGAGCAGACGCCATGCGGCCGGAGCTGCGCGCAAAGTTTTGTATGCTGCGGCTTTTATCCTGGCGGCAGTGCTGTTGTTTAAGAAAATGGTATATGATCCGCATCTGTCTGAGCAGGCATTACCGGAAGAACAGGAGGAAATCGAACACCAGGTTGCCCGGCTGGAAGCGCAGATTGAGCAGCTCCAGGTTGAACAGGAAGAGCTTCGAAGCTTGGTTGACTAGTGATCAGAGCAGCATACATACACAAGATATAGACATATGCTCTCGTATAGGTTATAATAAATCGGAGTATTTGTAAAAATAAGGATGAAGGTCAAGCTTGCATTTTGTTACAAATATGTTACAATATGTGGCGAGTCAAGCTTGCATGGTATTGTTATGGTATCAAAGCAAGTGATTCAACAGACCGCTGATGCCATATACCGACGGACAAAAACGTTTTTGGTGGTGGCGGATCAAGAGGGGAGAGTTATCATTACAGCCGGTTCGGCACCTAAGGGGGTTCTGGCAAGTACGCTGCAGGAGTTTGCGGCATCTGAAAGACCGAGAGACATCACAGCGGATCGATATATTTCCAGAATCACAGACCAGACTGAACCTGTGTATATCATTGCTGCTTTCGGCACATCTCAGGCACCCGCCGTCGGCGAGGAGTTTGAAGTTGTTTTTCCGGCGTTGCTGCAGGCAGAGCGCGGTGACCTTAACCGGGATGATTTTTACTGCAGGTTGACAGCAGGCCGTATGACGCGGCTTGATATGTGTGGCTGCGCCTCCGAATTCGATATTGAAATTGATATGCCGTATGTTGTCTACACAGTAGACATTCCTGAAGGATACGGGATGGTGACGGCAGAAAGGCTCCTTGAGAGATTGCGGATGCGCATTGCGGATGACGTGTTTCTGTACGACCGTACGGTACCCGTTATCGTTCATAAACTGGAAGAAAACCGCGAAGAAGAAAACAGCGGTATCGATGAACTTGAACAAAAGCTGATTGAACAGACCCGCTCTGTGGCAGGGGAAGGCGCCATCATCGGTAAAAGTGCACAGATCAGCAGCCTTGACTATCTGGAAGTTGCCTACCGGGAAGCACGGGAAGCGGTCAGGATCAGTAAGATCTTCGGATATGAAGGACAGCTTCAGCGATACCTCGATCTTTTGCTTGAACAGATCATTGTGTATCTGCCCAAACGGGTCTGTCACAGACTGTTGGATATTATGGCTGGAGATACGTTTTATGAACAGATGAGCGGCGAGGATTTAAGGATAGCGTTTTCCTTTCTTGATCATTCAATGAATGCCGCTAAAACCGCGAGAGAACTGTTCTTTCACCGCAACTCGGTTAATTACCGGTTAAACCGTATCAGACGTGTTGCAAAACTGGATCTGAGAAACTTTAGAGATGCTTTCATCTTTAAAATAGGGTGGCTGTTATACCGCTACCTGCATACTAATGATAAAAAAGGCTCTGATCAAGATTCTGAGTATAATTTAAGGAGGTTTTAAATATGAGTCTGATTGAATTCCGCGATGTATCTGAACGATATATCAAAGGATCAACTCCTGCGATCGATAACGTATCGTTTGAGATCGATAATGGAGAATTCGTATTCATAACGGGAGACAGCGGATCCGGTAAATCCACGATCATCAAGCTTTTGCTGCGCGAACTGGTCCCGACTAAGGGAACCATTACTGTCGCCGGCATGGATCTGGGGAAGATGAAGCACCGCAAGATCCCGATGTACCGCCGTAAAGTAGGCGTTGTTTTCCAGGAATTCCGTCTGCTTGAGGATCGCAATATTTACGATAATGTAGCTTTCGCACAGCGTGTCACGGAAGTCAAGCCGAAGATTATCAAGAAAAAGGTTCCTGCCGCCCTTTCGCTGGTCGGATTGGCGCAGAAATACAAATCTTATCCGAACGAGCTCTCCGGAGGAGAGCAGCAGCGTGTTGCGATTGCCCGAGCACTGATCAATGAGCCGGCACTGCTCCTTGCTGACGAGCCGACCGGTAACCTGGATCCGAGCAACTCCTGGGAGATTATGCATCTTCTGGAGGAGGCCAATGAACGCGGCACGACGGTCGTGGTTGTCACACACAATCAGGAGATCGTCAATGAGATGCACAAGCGCGTGATCACGCTCAACAAAGGAGTCATTGTCAGTGATGTTAAGGGAGGTGAGTATTTATGAGATTTAACACCTTTACCTACTCAATCGGACAGGGATTTAAAAACATAGGCAGAAACAAGATGTTCTCACTGGCTTCGATTGCGACCATGGCTGCTCTGATTTTCTTGTTCGGCCTGTTCTATTCGATTGTCGCCAACTTCAATCATATCGTCAAGAGCGCAGAGGAGGGTGTCGCTATCACGGTGTTCTTCAACGAGGATGCGACGCAGGATGAGATCAATGAGATCGGTGCGAACCTGCGCAAAAGGGATGATGTTCTCGAAGTCAAATACGTTTCCGCCGAGGAAGCATGGGAAAACTTCCAGGAAGAGTATTTTGGGGACAATAAGGAATTGGCAGAGGGGTTCAAAGATGACAACCCGCTGGCCAAATCTGCAAACTATGAAGTGTACATGAAAAATGTCGAGAGTCAGGATGAGCTTGTCTCTTACACGGAAAACCTGCCGGCAGTCCGCAAGGTCCGCAAATCTGATGCAGTGGCAAAGACGCTCTCCAGCGTGAACGTGCTTCTGTGGTATGGTTCTTTGGGCATCATTATCATTCTGCTCGGCGTGTCAATCTTCCTGATCAGCAGCACCATTACAGTCGGTGTCAATGTCAGATCAGAAGAAATTGCGATTATGAAATATATCGGTGCAAAAGACGGGTTTGTCAGGCTGCCGTTCGTCATAGAAGGTATCCTGATCGGACTGATCGGTGCATTGATTCCTCTGGTTGCATTCTATTTCCTGTACAACAAGGCGGTAGCCTATGTCATGACAAAATTCAGTCTGCTCAACAATCTGGTTGATTTCCTGCCGGTGACAGAGGTATACAAAGTACTGCTTCCGGTCGGACTGCTGCTTGGTGTCGGCATCGGTTTCCTCGGCAGTTTCATTACCATCAGAAAGCATTTAAGAGCATAAGTAATCATCAGACAGGGGAGTTTGATTGTGATAAGGGACAGACTACAGCGCTCTTTACTGTGTGCGTTGCTGGCAGTCTCACTTGTCTTCGCGTCTTCAACGGCTGCATTGGCCACAACGATAGAGGAGGCGCAGCAAAAAGACAAGGAGCTGAAAGAGCAGAAAAAGCAGACACAGGCCGACAAAGATGCGCTGAGCGGACAATTAAATACACTGATCAGCCAGATGTCCGAGACGCAGGAAAAGCTGAACGTCAAGCAGGAGGAGATCCAACAGGCAGAAGAAGATCTTGTCGCTGCAAAAGTCAAAGAAAACGATCAGTACAACAGCATGAAACTGCGTATCAGATATATGTATGAAGAGGGAGATTTCTCATTGATGTCTGCACTTTTTGAGGCGCAGAGCATCACAGACCTTCTGAATCAGGTGGAATATGCCAGCGAGATGTCCGGCTATGACAGGCAGATGCTGGAAAGCTATAAAGAGGTTACGCGGCAGATTGCTGATCAGGAAGCCAAGCTTAAGGAACAGTATGCCAGTCTGGAGGTTCTTCAGCAGCAGCTGAGCGACCAGAAAGATCAGGTGCAGGCGCTGCTTGCTGAAAAAGAGATGCAGCTGGCAGATCTGGAAGCGAAGATCGGTGATAACGCTGCTCAGCTTGAGAAGCTGATCAAGGAAGCAGAGGCGGCCAAGAAGGCCCGCGAGGAGGCAGCTGCAGCGGCGGCGAGAGCCAAAGCGGCAGCGGCAGCAGGTACTGCTGCTTCAAGTGCAGCCGGCGCACCGAAGATTACAGGACACGGTCAGTTTACCCATCCTTGTCCGGGCACGTATCTGTCGAGCGGATTCGGATACAGAAGCTTTGACTCGTCATTCCATAAGGGATATGATCTCGCCAGCCACGGCAAGCCGATGCCCACATATGCAGCTGCTGACGGAACGGTTATTATCGCCGGCTGGAGCAATTCGGCCGGAAACTGGATTGTCATTAATCACGGTAACGGGCTGGTAACCAAGTATATGCACCACTCGGCAATCTATGTCCATGCCGGGGAACAGGTTAAGAAAGGACAGAATATCGGGATGTCAGGCACGACAGGATATTCATCCGGCGTGCACCTGCATTTTCAGGTCGAGGTCAACGGGACAGCCGTTGATCCGGGGAGCTTTTTATAATGGATAGAAAATCATTTATGAAGGGGACGCTCGTGGGCGTCCTCGCTATGTGTTGTGTTATAGGACTGATCTATGGGGGCATGAAACTGGTCAACCGGTTTTATGCTCGCTCTCATGGAATTGAGCATGCCGCTGAGGCCGGAGAGACGCTTGATCAGAATACAAAAGATAAGCTGGGCGTTCTCAACGAGTTGGTGGATCGGTATTATCTCTATGATGATGAGATTGATGAAGCGGCACGGGAAAACGGCATTTACGCCGGATTTATCGCTGCCCTGGGGGACCAGTATTCATGTTATTATGATGAAGAGGCAACTGCTGATCTCAAAGAACGCTCTTCGGGAGAATACGGCGGAATCGGAGCTGTCCTTCAGCAGTATGCCAACGGAGAACTGGTGCAGGTACTCAACGTGTATGAAGGTTCACCGGCAGAGAAGGGCGGACTCAAAAAAGATGACCTGATCAGCGAAGTCGACGGAAAGTCTGTCGTGGGCGTTGAACTGGATGAAGTCGTTACATGGATCCGCGGAGAAAAGGGAACGGAAGTCACCCTGACAGTTGAGCGGCTCAGAGATAACGGCAGCAACTTTGATGAGATCGACATCAAGATTACCCGCTCGATTGTTGAAGTGCAGACTGTCGAGTCGAAAATGCTTGAGGGCCATGTCGGATACATTGCGGTCACGGAGTTTGATGAGGTCACCTACGAGCAGTACAAGAATGCGCTGCACTCACTGGAAGAGGCGGGTGCGACGGGGATGATCGTCGATCTGCGCGATAATCCGGGAGGCAATCTTGATACTGTCTGCGAGATGCTCGATCTGATGCTTCCGGAGGGAACTGTCGTTTATACCAAAGATAAGAACGGCAAGAGGGATGATTACACGTCCGACGAGGCCCATAAGTACAGCAATCCCGTTTGTGTGCTGGTTAACGGAAACAGTGCCAGCGCTTCTGAGATCTTCGCGGGTGCCATGCAGGATTTTAAGGCGGGCAAGATTGTCGGGGAGACGACCTTCGGAAAAGGAATCGTCCAGCAGATTATCGATCTAAAAGACGGGACCAGCTTAAAGCTGACTGTATCTGAGTACTATACGCCAAGCGGGCGCAATATTCACAAGAAAGGCATTACGCCGGATGTGGAAGTGAAGCCTGAACAAAGCGATGAGTTCGGTACTCCTGAGAAAGATACACAATTACGGAAAGCGATAGAAGAACTGCAATGACGGGAAGGAACAGCCAGGAGAAAAGATTCAGATTTTTGGGAAAGGTTCTCTTTATACTCTATATCGCGTTTCTGATTTACTTTCTGATTTTCTCGGAGAGGTATGGGCGCGAGCCAGGTGCGGCGTCATATGAATACAACCTGACTCCTTTTCAGGAGATCAAGCGTTTCTGGTATTACCGGGAGCAGCTGGGCTTCTGGCCGTCCTTTGCCAATCTGGCAGGCAACATTCTGATCTTTGTACCGTTCGGGTTTTTCCTGCCGATGGCCAGTCGGTTCCGCAATGCAGCCATCGCTGTGTTTCTGAGTTTTTTGCTCTCGCTTACAGTTGAAATGGGACAGTTTGTCACGCAGGTCGGATGTTTTGACATCGATGATCTGCTGCTCAACACACTCGGCGGATTGATCGGATACGTGCTGTACGCATGTTTCCACCGTGCGAGCGTGCGCCGGCGCAGGCGCCGGAGGAGTAAGAGGTAACCTCATGGCAGGATCAAAAAAGACAAAAAAAGCAAAAAAAGGCCGGCATCCGTTTTCCGCCTGGCGCCTGGAGCACAGACGGAAAAAGAAGATGCAGGCCTATTTGCATGGTGATGTGAAAATTCCGCCCTCTGTGCACGGACGTCTGTCTGTGCAGATCGGCCTGATCAGTCTCGTCCTTATCATTCTGACGCTTCTGATCGCTTATCTGACACACGGAGAGGCCGGTGCATTTATCGGTGCATTGGGTATGATTGCGATTATTTTATGCTGCATCGGTATCTTCCAGGCTTTAATCGGGTACGGAGAGAAAAAAAGAGATCCGGGACCTGCCAGACGCGGTGTGATACTCAATGTATTATTGCTGATTGCATTGATTCTGCTGTTTTTCAGCGGACTTTAACGGAGAAAGTATATGATCATTCGAGAACAGGAATTTACAAATCAGGCAGATGAGGTGCTCGCACAGATGGAGCGGGAGGCAGCAGCCGACCGGCAGCCATGTGTCGGGACGGAGTATTTGCTGCTGGCTCTTGCGACAGTTAACCCCTGTGTGGCCAGACAGATTTTACAGGAAAACAAAGTGTTGCCGGGGAAAGTGCATGATTTGATCGGCGAACTGGCTTCAGTTCATACAGAGGCGCGCCGGTCATCCAAAAAGCGTCCTTACAGCCCGCGTCTTCAGTTTATTCTGGAGGAGGCAGTCTATGAAGCCAACCGGATGCAGATGCCGGTAGTTGGCACAGAGCATTTTCTGCTGGCGCTGGTGCGCGATGTGGACTGTGTGGCGACGAAGATTCTTATCACACTCGACGTCAGCTTAAAAAAGATTGTACGTGATATTTTCCGCGTTACAGGCGCAGATTTTCAGTATTATCAAAATTCGCTTGGCGAGGAGAATAAAAATGCACAGGGACAGCTCGGCGAATCACTGGCTAAATACAGCACGGATATGACACAGCGTGCCGCTGAGGGGCGGATTGATCCGGTGATCGGGCGTGAGGATGAGATTGAGAGGATCATGCAGATTCTCGGACGCCGCACCAAGAATAATCCGTGCCTGATCGGTGAGCCGGGTGTCGGAAAGACGGCAATCGTCGAAGGCCTCGCGCAGAAGATTATCGCGGGGGATGTGCCTCCAAGAATGGCCGGAGCCAGACTGTTGACCCTGGATCTGGCCGGCATGCTGGCAGGGGCCAAATACCGCGGTGAATTCGAGGAGCGTTTAAAGTCCTTGATTGAAGAAGTGCGGCAGAGCGGAAACACCATCCTTTTTCTTGATGAAGTTCACACGGTCATCGGTGCCGGGTCATCGGAGGGATCAGTTGATGCATCTAATATTTTAAAGCCGTCGCTTGCCCGGGGAGAGATTCAGCTGATAGGCGCGACAACCATCTCTGAGTACCGCAAGTATATTGAAAAAGATGCGGCCTTAGAACGCCGTTTTCAGAAGATTATGGTGGAAGAACCGACACCCGAGGAGTGTGTCAGGATTCTGAACGGTCTGCGTGAGCGCTATGAAGATCATCATGATGTGACAATCACGGATGAAGCGATCGAGGCCTGCGTGAACCTTTCCAAGCGATATGTGCAGGACAGATTTCTTCCTGACAAGGCTATTGACGTGATGGATGAAGCCTGCTCCAAGGCGGCGCTCGGACTGACAAAACGCATTGGGAAACCGGCGGATCTGGCGCTTTTACAAAAGCTCGAAGAAGACGAGGAAGAAGCGCTCATGCAGGGAGATCTGGAAGGCGCCCGGGAGATCCACGCGGATATTCAAAAGGCTCATAAGAAGATCAATCAGCGGTACAGAAGAATGCAAAACAGAAAGGCAGCACGGCCGCAGATTACCGATCAGATGATTGCAGATGTTGTCTCGAAGTGGACCGGCATTCCGGTTAATATGATGACGCAGTCCGAGGCAGCCAGACTTGGCAATCTTGAGAAGATTCTTCACAGGAGAATCGTCGGACAGGATGAAGCCGTCAGCGCCATTGCGAAAGCGGTACGGCGCGGGCGCACAGGTCTGAAAGATCCGGGCAGACCGGTTGGGTCATTTTTGATGCTCGGACCGACAGGCGTAGGAAAGACAGAGCTTTCCAAAGCTTTGGCTGAAGCGCTTTTCGGGACAGAAGAGGCGATGGTGCGTATTGACATGTCAGAGTACATGGAAAAATATGCGGTATCACGGTTTATCGGGTCACCTCCCGGATATGTCGGACATGAAGAGGGCGGGCAGCTCGTCGAGCAGATGCGCCGCCATCCGTACAGCGTGGTCCTCTTTGATGAGATTGAAAAGGCGCATCCGGATGTCTTCAATATCCTGCTGCAGGTGCTTGATGACGGGCAGATTACAGACGGACAGGGACGCAAGGCGGACTTTTCAAATGCTGTCATCATCATGACATCCAATGCCGGGGCACGGCAGATTGTTGATCCCAAGAGGCTGGGATTTGCGCCTGAGGAAAATGCTGAGGCTGATTATGCAAAGATGAAAGATGCGGTCATGGGCGAAGTCAGACAGATGTTCAGACCGGAATTTCTAAACCGGATTGACGACATCATTGTCTTCCATTCGCTCGGCGAGGCGCAACTGGTCAGGATCACAGGACTTTTACTGCGCAAAGTTGCGGATCGTCTGAAATCCCAGATGGGAGTCAATCTGAAGTTCCGCGATTCGGTTAAGAAGAAGATTGTAAAAGACGGATCCAATGCCAAATACGGGGCGAGACCGCTGCGGCGCACAATCCAGAACGAGATCGAAGATCCGCTGGCTGATGCCATTCTCTCAGGCCAGGTGCGCGAAGGCATGAATATCGCGGTCGGCGTTAAAAACGGTCAGATTGTCTTTGTAGAACAGTAAACTGTTAGTACTGATCTGCGCTGATATCCTATGGCTTTAACACAAACCCGCCTGCGCTGCGTCAAACTATCTGATAACTTCGACCAGGGCATCCGGAATACGCGCGAAGGCATTGCTCATATCCCGGATGCCCGGTCTTCGTAATCAGTGGATTTTGACTTGCTCCGGCGGTATGTTTGCTTATAGAACCATAGGATATCAGCACTGATCTGGTTCGTAATATGTTTCTGTAACTATAAACAGAAAAGATATGACAGGAAGACATTATGGCGAAAGGGAAAAAAACAGTATATTTCTGCCAAAACTGCGGGCACGAGGAGAATAAGTGGCTCGGTCAGTGCCCTGCCTGTAAACAGTGGAATACCTTTGTCGAGGAAGAGGTCGTTGCATCGGCCGGATCAGCCGGTAAAGGGCGTTCCGGTACAGGACAGAGCAGCGGGCAGGCGCGGGCTGTGACACTTGCGCAGATTGAAAAGGAGCGGGAGGAACGCTACACATCTCATATTGCAGAACTTGACCGGGTGCTGGGCGGCGGGATCGTTCCTGGATCTCTGGTCCTGGTCGGCGGCGACCCGGGGATCGGCAAGTCGACACTTCTTCTGCAGTTGTGCCAGAAGCTGGCGGGGGATGAGCGTGACGTGCTCTATATATCCGGAGAGGAGTCCCTGCAGCAGATCAAAATGCGGGCGATGAGGATCGGTTCATTTACAGATCATTTAAAACTGATGTGTGAAACCAGTCTGGATACGGTGCGCGCAACGATTGAGCGGGAAAAACCACAGGTTGTCGTGATTGATTCTATCCAGACGATGTACAGCGAGCTGGTATCGAGCGCGCCGGGAAGTGTCTCCCAGGTCCGCGAGTCGACGAATGTCCTTCTGCAGATTGCCAAGGGACTGGGCATTACGATCTTTATTGTGGGTCATGTGACAAAAGAAGGGCAGGTGGCAGGCCCGCGGGTGCTTGAGCACATGGTCGATACAGTGCTGTATTTTGAGGGCGACCGCTATGCGACATACAGGCTGCTGCGCAGCGTCAAAAACCGGTTTGGCCCGACACATGAGATCGGTGTGTTTGAGATGAGTTCAGACGGCTTGCGCGAGGTGGCCAATCCCTCAGAGTTCATGTTGGAAGGAAAGCCCGATGCAGCACCTGGCTCGGTCGTTGTCTGCTGTATGGAAGGAACCAGGCCGATGCTGGTGGAGGTGCAGGCACTCGCCACCAGGACAAGCTTCGGGTTTCCCCGCAGAACAGCCTCAGGATGTGATTTTAACCGGATCAATCTGTTGATTGCGGTGCTTTCCAAGCGCCTTGGAATTGATATGTCGGATGAGGATGCCTATGTCAATATCGCCGGCGGTATCCGGTTAAATGAGCCGGCAATTGATCTGGGAATTGTTTTGGCATTGGTATCCAGCTACCGTAACAAAGTGATTGATGAAAACATGATGGTTTTCGGAGAGGTCGGCCTGTCTGGCGAGGTGCGCGGCGTGACCATGCCTGAACAGCGCGTGCTGGAGGCCAGAAAGATGGGATATACGACATGTATCCTGCCGCAGGCTTCGATGCGGGCAGTAAAGGGCGTGACCGGAATTGAACTGATCGGTGTCCGTCATATCGGGGAGGCTGTTGCAAAGCTGTCATGAGAGAGCGAAGATACAACCCGGTATTAACGTATGTCATTTTGATTGCCAATGCGGCTGTTTTCCTGTGGCTGTCGATGATCGGGTCAACGAATGATGCAGCCTTTATGGCCACACACGGTGCGCTGCTTACACAGGATGTGATCGCAGGCAAATGGCAGGAACTTTTCACTTCTATGTTCCTGCATTTCGGCATCGATCATTTGGCCAGCAATATGATTGTATTGATTGCTGTCGGACTGCCTCTCGAGAAGCTGATCGGTCCCGTGCGGTTCGGGATTATCTATTTGGTGAGCGGGCTGGCGGGAAATGTCCTGTCGATGGCACTGGAGTTAAGGACAGGATTGTTTGCTGTATCCGCCGGTGCGTCAGGGGCGGTTCTCGGCCTCATGGGCGCGGTAATTTACTGTATGATCAGGCACAGAGGGTACGTTGGGGGGTTAAGCCTGCGGCGTGTCATTCTCTCAGTTGCTTTGACATTGTATATGGGGTTTTCCACATCCGGTATCAATAATGCGGCACATGTAGGAGGCCTGATCTGTGGCTTTGCGATGGCAGTCTTGCTCTATCATCCGAAGCAGAGGAGGACGGTATGATCTACAGACGGGACAAATATGGCAATCAGATATCACAGCTGGGCTATGGATGCATGCGTTTCACTAAAAAAGGCGGCGGCATTGACTATCAAAAAGCAGAGAAAGAAGTGCTTCACGCCATGCGCAGCGGCATCAATTATTTTGATACAGCGTATCTCTATGCGGGAAATGAGGAATGCCTGGGACGCATACTGGAGGAAAACGGGTGTCGGGAGAAGATCTACATTGCGACAAAGCTTCCGCAGTATGTCATGAAATCCATGAAGGATATCGATAAGACATTCAGACAGGAACTTGCCCGCCTCAGGACAGATTATATCGATTATTATCTGATGCATATGTTTACCGATGTAGCTGAATGGAAAGGACTCCGTTCGTTTGGTATCGAAGAGTGGATCAAAAAGCGCAAGGCGGACGGCAGTATCCGCCAGATCGGCTTTTCCTATCACGGTGATGCGGATATGTTCCTGAAAATCCTGGATGCTTATGACTGGGATTTTTGTCAAATCCAGTACAATTATATGGATGAGCAGACGCAGGCAGGCCGGATCGGACTGGAAGCTGCAGAGAAAAAGCATATTCCTGTGATCATTATGGAACCGCTGCGCGGGGGAAAGCTTGTCAATCTGCCGGGCAACGCGCTTGAGGCGCTTAAACAAAGCAAAACCGGCATGACTGCCGCTGAAGTCGGGCTGCGCTGGCTTTGGGATCAGACGGGGGTCACATGCGTTCTCTCAGGGATGAATTCAATCGAGATGATCGATGAGAACATCCGGATCGCATCGGATGCTCATCCCGGATCGCTGACAGAATCAGACTTTGCACTTGTTGAGGAGCTGAAGACCTGCATCAGAGAGAAAGAAAAAGTAGGATGTACCGGCTGCCGGTATTGCATGCCCTGTCCGGCCGGCGTTGATATACCCGGGAATTTCCATTATTACAATCAGATGGCACTTAACGGAAAGTTTCAGGGACGCGTCGAATTTGCCCGTAATGTCTGCCTGCAGTTAAAGCCTGGTGTGGCCTCACGGTGCATCGAATGCGGTAAATGCGAGAAACACTGTCCGCAGCAGATCAGAATCAGAGAGAAGCTGAAGGAGGCAGATAAGGCGCTGCGGCCGCCGCTCTATAAGCTGGGCATTGGCATCGCCAGAAGGGTGATGCGCCGTCAGCATTTAAACAGGTAATGAAGACTGTAGAGCCCGAGATGTATGAGAAGGCAATTCTTTCATCCGGGCTTATTTTTTATGTTAAAAGATGAACGAAAATAGAAGAGTTTGAAATAAATTGATAGAATTTAGAAGAATTTGCTTGACTAATGGAAGGCGGAATGATAGGATTTTACCATAACAACAAACATCCATTTATACGCTCTGTATTCAAAGGAGACTGGAGATGTTACAACAGGAACGGCTGCAGATTATTCTGGATATGGTGAGCCGCGAATCAGCGGTTCAGATCAGTGAGTTGGCTGGGATTCTGGATGTCAGCGAGTCGACTGTCCGACGTGACATAGATCTTTTGGATGAGAGAGGACAGCTCAGGAGAGTTTTTGGCGGCGCTGTATCAGTTCAGCCGGCGGCCAAGAGAACAATCATCGCCCGAGAGCAGGGAATGGCAGAGAAAAACGTGATGAACGTTGATGAGAAACGCGCGATTGCGCAGTATGCCGCTTCCCTGATTGAGGACGATGATTTTGTTTTTATCGATGCAGGATCGACGACATCAATGCTGATCGAGTACCTGACTAACACCCGGGCGGCTTACGTGACTAACGGGATCCGCCATGCGCTTAGGCTGTCTGAAAGAGGTTTTAAGGTCTACGTCCTTCCGGGCCAGGCAAAGTCACTGACAGAGGTCATATACGGGGCACTCACTGTCGAAAGTATGAGCCACTATGAGTTTACCAAGTCTTTTATCGGAACCAATGGTATCGATAAAGAGAAGGGGCTCACCACGCCGGATATCGAGGAGGCGATGGTTAAGGCGACAGGAATCAGAAGGGCATCCAGACCTTATGTGCTGGCTGATCACAGCAAGTTCGGCAGCGTCTCGCCGGTGTTGATTGCACCGGTTGGGGATGTGACCATTATCACGGACCGTTGTCCGGATGCAGCTTATCAAAAACTGACAACCATTGAGGAGGTGAAGGCATGATCTATACCGTGACATTTAATCCGGCCATTGACTATGTTGTCTATATGGACGGGTTGGAGATCGGAGAGACAAACCGGACCGTTCGCGAGGAATACTATTTCGGCGGGAAAGGGATCAATGTATCGTGGATGCTCAACGAGCTGGGAGTTGACACGACTGCCATGGGTTTTATCAGCGGATTTACCGGCAGAGCGCTGGAGGATGGTCTGCACAGGCAGGGTATCAGGACAGCGTTTATCGAGCTTGATGAGAGCGAAGGGATTACCCGCATCAATATGAAAGTCAAGTCGAACGGCGGGGACGGCATGAAGGAGACTGAGATCAACGGGCAGGGGCCGAAGATTACGGAGGCGGCTTTAGAGCAGCTGCTCGGCAGGATTGATATGCTTGGGGATGATGACATGTTAGTCATCTCCGGTTCGGTGCCTTCATCGATGCCGGCAGATACGTACGAGCAGATTCTGGCCAGGCTATCCGGAGAAAACGGGACACGGATCCCTGTGGTTGTGGACGCAATCAAGGACCTGCTGCTTAACTCTCTTGAGTACAAACCGTTTTTGATTAAGCCGAACAACGGCGAGCTGGAAGACTTGCTCGGACGGCCGATGGAGACGACGGAACAGATCATCGAGGGAGCCAGGGAGCTGCGCGCACGCGGAGCCCGCAATGTCATTGTCTCAAGGGGAGGAGACGGATCAGTCATGGTGACTGAGGATGACGAGGTGTTTGTAGAAGGGACGATGCCCGGTAAAGTGATTAATACAGTGGGGGCAGGAGATTCGATGGTGGCCGGTTTTATCACCGGATATATCCATAAACATGATTACGGTTATGCACTGAAACTGGGAGCGGCAGCAGGGTCTGCAACGGCCTGTTCGCCGGGACTGGGAACCAAGGAAGAGGTTGAAAGGAGAATGTCACTATGAAAATCAGAGATCTGCTTAAAGCGCAGTCCATTGTGATCAATGCACATGTTGCATCCAAGGACGAAGCAATCAGCAAGATGATTGACCTGCACGAGGCGGCGGGCAACCTTACAGATAAACAAGTGTATCTGGAAGGAATCTTAAAGCGCGAGAGTGAAGGGACGACAGCGATCGGTGAGGGCGTTGCGATTCCTCACTGCAAGAGTGATGCAGTTAAGGCGCCGGGGCTGGTTGCTATGACTGTTCCGGAGGGTGTTGACTATGGCGCACCGGACGGAAAAGCATCTGATCTGCTCTTTATGATTGCGGCGCCGATGGACGGGGATGTTCACATTGATGTGCTGGCTAAGATGATGACACTGCTTATGGACATGGATCTGCGCAAGAGCCTTCTGGCATCACAGTCAGGAGAGGAATTCCTCGATGTCCTGAACAAGGCGGAGGCAGAGAAGTTTCCGGAGGAAGCTGACGCGCAGGAAGATACGGCAGCAAAAGCCGGTGCATACAGGATACTGGCAGTGACTGCCTGCCCGACCGGCATTGCTCATACCTATATGGCAGCTGAGGCTCTCAATTTAAAAGCAGAAGAGATGGGCATTCCGATCAAAGTCGAGACGAATGGATCCGGCGGTGCAAAGAATGAATTGACTGCAGAAGAAATTGCAGCGGCAGAGGCAATCATTGTGGCGGCGGACAAGCAGGTTGCCATGAACCGTTTTGCAGGAAAGAAAGTGTATAAGACAAAAGTGGCAGACGGCATCAATAAGCCGGAAGAACTCATCAATGCGGCGCTGTCCGATGACTGCCCGGTCTATGAGGCAGATGCAGCTGTTGAAGAGGCTGCAGTCAGCGTAGATGATGAGAGCCTGGGACGCAAGATTTACAAGTCGCTGATGAACGGCGTTTCCTACATGCTTCCGTTTGTCATCGGCGGCGGTATTATGATTGCTCTCGCATTTTTGATTGATACGATTGCCGGAGCACCCAGAGACGGAGATTTCGGTACGTATACAGCTGCGGCAGCGTTCTTTAAAGGTGTCGGCGGTGTGGCATTTGGCTTCATGCTGCCGGTTCTGGCCGGATTTATCGCGGAAAGTATTGCAGACCGTCCGGGCCTTGCTGTCGGATTTACAGGAGGCTCACTGGCAGCCATCGGCGCTACATTTGCTGCTCCGGGAGGAGACGGCGCTGCTGTTTCCGGCTTCCTCGGGGCTCTGTTTGCAGGTTTTGTCGGCGGACTGATCGTCAAATTGTTAAACAAGATTTTTGCAAAGGCTCCGGATTTTGTACAGCGTATGATGCCGGTACTGATCATTCCGCTTTTAGGCATCACCCTGATGGGACTGATCATGTGTGCAATCAATCCGGTTATCGGCATGCTCAACAATGGCCTCTCCCATGCGCTTGAGTCGATGGGCAACTCTTCCGCCATCCTGCTTGGATGCATTGTGGCCGGTATGATGGCCATTGACATGGGCGGCCCGTTCAACAAAGCGGCCTACGTATTTGGCGTCGGCATGCTGGCATCCGGCAACTACAGCATAATGGCAGCTGTCATGGTGGGTGGCATGATCCCGCCGATCGCGATTGCGCTTGCCACAACATTCTTTAAAAACCGTTGGACTGACACTGAGTTAAAGTCAGGTCCTGTCAATTACATCATGGGTCTGTGCTTTATTACAGAGGGTGCAATTCCGTATGCAGCAGCAGATCCGCTGCGTGTCATCCCGTCCTGTATCGTCGGCTCGGCAGTAGGCGGAGCGCTTTCAATGGCTTTTGGCTGCCAGCTGATGGCGCCGCACGGCGGCATCTTCGTCTTCCCGGTTGTCCAGAATGTGCTGGGATACATTATTGCCCTGCTTGTCGGCTCGGCAGTCGGTATGATTATGCTTGCGCTGCTTAAGAAAAAGCAGCCGGCCGGTTAATGTGATATAATGACCGCACGATGAGGCGGCAGAGCAAGATGTGCTGCCGCCTTTCAAGTGCTCACAGCAAGGAGGAAAGACTATGGTAACAAAGACAGTTAAAATCGTAAACTCACAGGGTTTTCACATGAGACCGGCACAGGTTTTTGTCGCTGAGATGATGAAGTTTTCCAGTGATGTCAATCTGGTCTGCAACGGCAAGACAGCCAGCGCCAAGAGCCTGATGATGATTATGGCTAACGGCATGAAGTGCGGAATGGAAGTGGAGATTCAGGCTGACGGAGCCGATGAAGAGGCAGCGCTGGCTAAAGCGGCTGAGATCATCGAATCCGGCTTCGGCGAGGACTGATGTCCGGGAGGAGTCCATTATGTTAAAAGGAATTGCGGCTTCTGAGGGCATCGGTATCGGAAAGGTCGTTGTCATCAGGCAGCAGGATATCACGTTTGAGCAGAAGACAGTGGCCAATGTCCATCAGGAGATTGACAGGCTGCATGCGGCGGTTGATCAGTTTATGGCCAACACAGAAAAGCTTGCTGAGGAGATGGAAAAGTCTGTCAATCCTAAGGAAGCACAGATTATCCGCGGCCATATGGCCATGCTCTCCGACCCCTTCATGGTCAGTCAGATGGATGACATGATCAAAAACGACAGCATTTGCGCTGAGGCAGCGGCTCAGACAGTGCTGGATATGTTTAAAGCCATGTTCCAGGGGGCAGAAGATGAGCTGACACAGCAGAGGGCTACGGATGTGGAGGATATCAAAACACGTCTGTTAAAGCTCCTTCTCGGTATCAAGGATGCCGATCTGAAGACGCTTCCTGCCGGGACTGTCCTGGTTGTCGGAGACCTGACCCCTTCGATGACGGCAGAGCTTAACAGGGATAATATTGCAGCGATTGTCACTGAGAGCGGCGGTATGACATCACACTCAGCCATTCTCTCCCGTGCACTGGAGATTCCGGCGGTCTTAAGTGTCCTCAATGCGACAGTGACACTCAAAGACAGTGCGACTGTCATTGTGGACGGGATGAGCGGGACTGTCATCAATGATCCGACGGTTGCTCAGCTGGAAGAGTATGAAAAGAAGCAGGCGGATTACATGGCGGAAAAAGAACGCCTGCGCGCCTATATCGGGAAAGAAACGCTGACCGCAGACGGCATCAAAAAAGAGGTGTTCTGCAATATCGGCAATCCTAAAGACGGTATCAAAGCCAAGGAGAAAGACGGCGAAGGCGTCGGCCTGTTCAGAACTGAGTTTTTGTTTATGGATCGCGAAAGCATGCCGGATGAGCAGGAGCAGTACGAAGCCTACAAGAAAGTCTGTGACACGCTGGAGAATAAGACAGTCATCATCCGTACGCTTGATGTCGGCGGCGATAAAGAAATCCCGTATATGAATCTGGCGAAGGAAGAGAATCCGTTTCTTGGTTTTAGAGCAGTCCGTTACTGTCTGAAGAATAAGGAACAGTACAGCCTGCAGCTGCGTGCTCTGATCCGGGCCAATGCCGATACGACGGGCAATCTCTGGATTATGGTGCCGATGATTGCTACGGTTGCAGAGTTTAAAGAGGTGAAGGCACTGATTGAAGATCTGGCGGCAGAGCTTGAGATGCCGGTTCCGAAGGTGGGGACGATGGTGGAGACACCGGCTGCTTTCATCATGGCAGACAAGCTGGCGAAGTACTGTGATTTCTTCAGTATCGGAACGAATGATCTGACGCAGTACATCATGGTGGCCGACCGCGGCAACAGTCAGGTGGCATACCTGTACAACACATACGATCCGGCCGTGCTGCGCGCCATCAAGCAGATTATTGAGACAGGCGTGAATGCCGGTATCCCGGTGGGCATGTGCGGTGAGGCGGCTGCTGATCCGCTGCTCATTCCGCTGTTGATCAGTTTCGGGATGACAGAGTTCTCAGTCTCTCCAACATCAGTTCTGAAAACCCGCGCTGAGATAGCGCGCTGGAGCAAGGCGGAAGCTGACAAGGTTGCACAAGAGGTGCTTGCACTGGAAACAGCCGATGAGGCGTTTGCCTGCCTTGAATCACACGTCAGAGGATAAAAAACTACATATTGCTGTGAATGATCTCCCATATATGGTGCTTTCCATGTGTGAGAGATCATTTTTTGGCTTATTTTCGGGCTTTTTTGGCATTTTATATGTAAAAAACAATGGCCAAAAGGCCCGAAAAGTGCTATAATTACGTTGTACTGAAATGACAAAAGAGGAAGAAAAGTGTACAAGACAGGTGATTATGTTGTATATGGCATCAACGGAGTGTGCCGTGTTCAGGATGTAGCACCGCTTCAGACAGGAAATGAGCGGTTGTACTACCATCTGACGCCGGTGCATGCGTCAAATAATGTCATTTACACACCGATCGACAACAAAAAAGTGCCGATCCGTCTGGTTCTCAGCAAGGACGAGGCACGTAACTTCCTTGAAAACATTTCCGATATCGAAGCGATGGAGGATGTCGCTTACAAGAAGCGCGAACAGCAGTACAAGGATGCGATGCGAACCTGTGACTGCCGCAAATGGGTGTGCGTCATGAAGACAGCTTACAACAGACGTGTGCAGCGCATGGAGGAAGGCAAAAAAGCAACAGCTGCCGACGAGAAGTATTTTAAGGCAGCCAAATCCAATCTAATCAATGAGATGGAAGTTGTGTTCCATCAGGACAGTGCCGAAGTCACAAAGATGCTGGCATCTTATCTTGATTTTATCTCATGAATGAAAAATCCTTCAACATACAGGAAGAACTGAAGAAATTACCGGCCCTGCCCGGCGTCTATCTGATGCACGACGAGCAGGACCATGTTATATATGTCGGCAAGGCAATCAAACTGCGCAACCGCGTGCGCCAGTATTTTCAGAGCACCAGTAAAGGCCCTAAAATTGATCAGATGGTCCGCCATATCAGGCGCTTCGAATATATTGTCACCGGATCGGAGCTGGAGGCCCTGGCACTTGAGTGCAATCTGATTAAGGAGTATCATCCTAAGTACAACACGATGCTGATGGATGACAAATCGTATCCGTACATTAAGGTCACGGTGCAGGAAGCTTTTCCGCGTGTCTTTATGACCAGGCAGCTAAAGAAAGATAAGAACCGGTATTTCGGACCCTACACAGATGTGACAGCGGCCCGCGATGCGCTTGATCTGATCATGAAGCTGTATAAGATCAGGCATTGTAAGCGCATCCTGCCGAAGGATATCGGAAAGGAAAGACCCTGCCTGCAGTATCATATCAAGCAGTGCGATGCGCCGTGTCAGGGATGGATCAGTCAGGAAGAGTACGGTGCCCATGTCGATCAGGTTCTGCGCTTTTTGTCGGGACATTACGAAGATATTCAGAAAGAGATCCGTCAGCAGATGGAAGATGCTGCCGAAAAACTGGAGTACGAAAAAGCGGCCGGATACAAAAACATCCTGGATCATATTGACTCGATTGCACAGACGCAGCGGGTGATCAGCGGCCGGGATGAGGACCGGGATATACTGGCCGCTGCAAAAAATGAGAAAGATGCGGTTGTTCAGATCTTCTTTATCCGCGGCGGCCGGCTGATCGGGCGGGATCATCATTATCTGCAGGTCGGACAGGAGGCGGATACCGCCGGAATCCTGGCTGATTTTATCAAACAGTTTTATGGAGGGACACCCTATATTCCTCCGATGCTGCTGGTGGGCGAGCCGGTGCAGGATCAGGAGACGATTGAGGCCTGGCTTACTGAAAAACGCGGTCATAAGGTAACATTTACTGTTCCTCAGAAAGGGGAGAAGGCACGCCTGGTAAAACTGGCTGCGGATAATGCACGGATGATACTGGAAAAAGATGCCCAGCGGCTTGCACGCGAGAAGGCCCGCACCAGCGGGGCGCTTGAGGAGATCCGGCAGCTCCTCGGACTGGAGTACTTAAGCCGTGTAGAGGCATATGACATATCCAATATCAGCGGCTTTGCCTCGGTGGGATCGATGGTCGTCTTTGAGGACGGCAAGCCGAAGAACAGTGATTACAGGAAGTTCAGCATCAAGGGAGTCAAGGGGGCTGACGATTATGCTTCCCTTGAGGAGGTGCTGCGGAGACGTCTGACACACGGGATGCGCCGTCTTGAAGAAGAGGGGCACGACAGCGGTTTTTCCGTTATGCCGGATCTTATCATGATGGACGGCGGCAAGGGGCAGGTCAATGTGGCTCTTAAAGTGATCGATGAGCTGGGGCTGTCAATTCCGGTCTCCGGCATGGTTAAGGATGACCGGCACCGCACCAGAGGCCTCTATTTTGGAGGGGCGCTTATTCCGATTAAGACAGAGAGCGAGGGGTTTAAGCTGATCACACGCATTCAGGATGAAGCGCATCGGTTTGCTATTACATATCACCGTTCTCTGCGCGGCAAAGCGCAGGTGCACTCGGTGCTTGATGATATTCCACAGATCGGACCCGGAAGACGCAAAGCGTTGATGAGCTATTACAGCAGTCTTGATGCTGTGAAAAATGCGAGCGAGGAGGAACTGAAGTCCATTCCGTCCATGAATGCGGCCTCCGCCCGGGAAGTGTATCGTTTCTTTCATTCTGAACAATCACAGAAAGGTGACTGAGTATGGAAAAGCCTGAAATCAAATTGATTGAAGTCATGGAAAAAATGGACCTGACCAATCTGACTCCGAATATACCGATGGATGATATCATTGTGACCGAGCCGGATATCCTGCGCCCGTCACTGCAGCTGACCGGATATTTTGAGAATTTCAGCGGGGATCGGATTCTCATCATGGGACTGCAGGAAAACACCTACATGGCACAGATGAGTCCGGAGAGAAAGCGGGTGGTCTATGATCAGCTGCTGGCGTACAAAGAGCCCGGGGTGATTTTTTCGCGGGGGCTGCTGCCGGATGATATCTTTTTGGAGATTGCCAATAAACATGAGGTGCCGGTGTTATCGAGCACACGCCTTACCGGCAGCCTGATTGCGGAGATTATCCGATGGCTCAATGTTCAGCTGGCTCCCTGCACTTCAATCCACGGTGTTCTGGTCGACTGTTACGGTGTCGGCGTGCTTCTGATGGGAGAGAGCGGCATCGGCAAGAGCGAAGCGGCCTTGGAGCTGATCAAGAGAGGGCACAGGCTGGTTACGGATGATGTGGTGGAAATTCATAAAGTCAGCGAGGTGACGCTTGTGGGGACGGCGCCTGAGATCACGCGGCATTTTATTGAGCTGCGCGGTATCGGCGTGGTTGATATCAAAACACTGTTCGGCGTACAGAGCGTCATCGAGACATCCTGTATCGATCTGGTGATCAAACTGGAAGAGTGGAATCAGGAAGAAGACTATGACCGGCTTGGCCTCAATGAAGAGCATATGGAGATTCTGGGCAACAAAGTGGTCTGCCACTCCATTCCTATCAGACCGGGCAGGAACCTGGCCATTATCGTGGAGGCGGCGGCAGTCAACTTCCGTCAGAAGAAAATGGGGTATAATGCAGCACAGGAGCTGTATAAGCGCGTACAGGAAAATCTTCAGCACAAAAAGACCCGGCACAGCCGGCTTATAGACTGGTAACAGGGAAGCGCTGTAAGCCTTCATCATTAAAAAGGAGGAGGGTTTCGTTTGATTCAGCCATCTGGCAGAGCCTGCGGTCCCGCACAGGAGCGGCTGTCTTCAGGACGGATTCCAGTCCGGAAAGAAGAAGCGGTTCCTGTTCTATATAAGCACAGATTGAGACGGTGACATCTGCACCGTAGTCTGCGCCTGTGACAAAAACCCCTTGTTTTTTAAACAGTGCCTGCACGATCTGCCATTGGCTGTATGAGACAGTGAGACGCCCGCACAGGGCAGGGCGCGGCGAGACAATCTCGGCATCGCTTAGCGTAGCCTGTGCAGCGGCCGTATAAGAGCGGACCAATCCGCCGGTACCCAGCAGCGTGCCGCCGAAATAGCGTGTGACGATCAGAGCGGCATTTGTCAGGGAAGCTCCTTCCAGGACAGAGAGGATGGGCCGGCCGGCTGTACCGGACGGCTCGCCGTCATCGCTGCTGTGCTTTGTCTGACCGTTTTCGCCGATGATCCACGCCATACAGTGGTGTCGTGCATCGTGGTGTACTTTCCGTGTTTCCTGCAGGAAGGCGGCAGCCTCATCCTGACTTTCGACGGGGCGCAGTTCGCCGATAAAGCGGGATTTCTTTTCAGTATACTCACCGGTTCCCCCTGTGAGGACATAAGACATGGATGCCATAGCATTCTCCTTTATATGTACTATAACACGGATATCTTCCATTTCTGCTTTTTTTTTGGTATAATTTCAAGTTGAGGGAGTCGATGATAAGGGTCATGGGTTTATCCCATAGCTAAGGAGTATATACGATGAATTACGGAAAACTTTCAACGGATGCAACTAAAAAGCGTCTGTCATCCAAATCAGGCATGGTGCGCCACAAGATCGGAACGCATCTGTTCCGGCTGTTTCTGCTGGTGATTCTGGTGGGGATTGCAGCCGGCGCGCTCTATGGCATCGGCCTGTACAGAAGTGTGCTTGCTGACTCGCCCAATGTCACACCGGAGGATGTCTCCCCGGTGGGGTTCACTTCATTTGTCTACACAAAGGACGGAAAGAAGCTCGGTGAATTTGTCGCGTCCGGATCAAACCGTATTTTTAAGAGTCTTGAAGAGATTCCGGAGGACACACAGCATGCGTTTGTAGCGATCGAGGATGAGCGCTTCTATGAGCACAATGGTGTCGATGTCAAAGGTATTATGCGTGCGGCATACGGTATCATTACACGCAACAGCTCACAGGGCGGTGCCAGTACGATTACGCAGCAGCTGATCAAGAACAATGTCTTCTCCAATTTCACGGAAGAGAAGACGTTTAGCGACAGGCTGCACCGCAAGATTCAGGAGCAGTATCTGGCGGTCAGACTTGAGAAGCAGATGACCAAGGATGAGATCCTGGAGGATTACCTCAACACGATCAACCTGGGACAGAACTCTCTGGGTATTCAGGCTGCGGCGACAAGGTATTTCAATAAAGATGTATCTGAGCTGACACTCTCTGAGAGTGCGGTTATCGCAGCCATCACGAAGAACCCGGGGCATTATAATCCGATCAGCTCTCCGGAGGATAATGCGACCCGCCGCAAGAGAGTCTTAAAGAAAATGCTGGAACAGGATTACATCACCAAAGAGCAGTACGATGAGGCGCTGCAGGATGATGTGTACTCCCGTATTCAGAACGTCAATGCACAGGTGACCAATGACACGACGACGGACTCCTATTTTATGGACGCACTCGCAGATCAGTTGATGGACGATCTGCAGACGGAGTTGGGATATTCTGAGACGCAGGCATATAATGCGGTCTACAGAGGCGGCCTGACAGTCACGGCCACGATCGATGAGAGACTCCAGCAGATCTGTGATGAGGAGGCCAACAACAACGCCAATTATCCCGCCGGGATAAAATGGGGCATTACTTCCTACAATCTGACGATTACCAGGGCAGACGGAACGGTCGAAAACTACGATCAGAACTCCGTGAAGGCCTTTGGGGCTAACAGTCTGGGAGACAGTCAGGGGCTCCTCTTCGGATCCCCGGAAGAAGCGCAGGGCAGAATTGCAGCCTTCAAGGATACACTCGGTATCACCGAAGATGTGACGGTCAATGGGGAAAATATGGCCATCACACCGCAGCCGCAGTCCTCTGTTGTCGTGATGGATCAGAAGACAGGCGAGGTCAAGGCGATCGTCGGCGGCCGCGGCGATAAGACGACAAACCGCAGTTACAACCGCGCAATCAACGCGATGCGCCAGCCAGGTTCCTGCTTTAAGATCCTGGCAGTGTACGCGCCGGCACTTGACGCAAAGGGCAAGAATCTGTGTACGTACATCAAGGATGAACCATTCAAATATGCGGACGGAACGGATGTGCATAACTGGTGGGGCAATTCCTACCGCGGAGACCAGACGGTGCGGAAGGCCATTGAACAGTCTATGAACGTCTGCGCCGTCAAGATGATTACAGAGATCACACCGCGGCTCGGATTTGAGTACTGCCAGAAGTTTGGCATCACGACACTGGTCGACAATGAGAAGCGCTCTGACGGTGTCTACACAGATGTGCAGCAGCCTCTGGCTCTGGGCGGTATCACCTATGGCGTAAAGAATATCGAGCTGACAGGTGCTTATGCGACCATCGCCAACGGCGGTGTGTACAACAAACCGATTTTCTATACAGAGATCAAGGATCATGACGGCAATGTCCTTCTCGATAATACAGAGGGCAATTCCAAGCGTGTTCTGAAAGAGTCAACCGCGTGGCTTCTGACAGATGCCATGATCGGCGTTGTCACATCCGGTACCGGCGGTCAGGCACGGCTTAGAAACATGACCGTATCAGGCAAGACCGGTAGTACGACAGACAATAAAGATATCTGGTTCTGTGCATACACCCCGTATTACACTTGCGGTGTATGGGCCGGATATGATGATAACGCGGAGCTGTCCAATACATCATTCCACCTGGTTCTGTGGAGATCGATCATGTCGAGAATCCATGAAGGTCTTGACGATCCGGGATTCCCCGAGTCTGATCAGGTCGAGAAGATGACAGTCTGCGCCCGTTCCGGCAAGCTGCCGAGCGTTGGATGTGCCTCTCAGACTGAGTGGATCGCAAAAGAAAATATCCCGACTGAAAAATGCACTTCAGAACAGTGCCGGGGGGCTTATCAGAAATATCTGTATTATCAGCAGCAGCAGAAGAAACAGGAAGAAGAGCAGCAACAGCAGAACACCGCGCAGCCTGATGCAGGGGCTGCAGGCGGTGGCACCGGCGGGGATGCCGGCGGCGGAACCGGAGGCGGCGGTGCTGACACCGGAGGCGGCGGAGGAGGCGCCGATACCGGAGGAGGCGGAGGCACATAAAGCCTCAGAGACTGATCGTGTATTTAAAAAGACAAGCTGTAAAAACAGCTTGTCTTTTTTGTGCCTTGATTTTTTGAATCGTTTATGAGCGCATCGCCTTTTTCCGCAGTTTCGTGTCGAGAATCTTTTTGCGGATGCGCAGTGATTCGGGCGTTACCTCCAGGAGCTCATCCGTTTCCAGAAAATCAAGCGACTCTTCCAGAGACAGGCGCACAGGCGGCGTTAAGCGCAGCGCCTCATCAGCACTGGAGGAACGTGTGTTTGTCAGATGTTTAGTCTTGCATACGTTCAGCTCGATATCCTCATATTTGGCGTTTTCACCGATGACCATGCCCTCATAGACTTTCTCGCCCGGTCCGATAAACAAATCTCCGCGGTCCTGGGCATTAAAGAGTCCATAGGTTACGGACTCGCCGTTGACAAAGGAGACAAGTGACCCGCGAGAGCGATAGTCCATATCGCCTTTATACGGTTCATATCCCTCAAAGGAGGTGTTGATGATGCCCTCGCCGCGGGTATCGGTCAGGAACTCGCCGCGGTATCCGATCAGTCCGCGCGATGGGATCAAAAACTCGAGACGCGTGGAAGACTCACCGATGGCGGTCATGTTTTGAAGAAGCCCTTTACGCTTGGAGAGCTTTTCAATCACAACACCGGTACAGTCGTTGGGGACGTCGACATAGGCAGTCTCCATCGGCTCCAGTTTCTTGCCGTTCTCATCTGTGCGGTAGAGAACCTCTGCCTTGCTGACAGCGAATTCATAGCCCTCACGGCGCATGTTCTCAATTAATACAGATAAATGAAGCTCCCCGCGGCCGGAGACTTTGTATGAATTGTCATTGCCCATATCTTCAACACGCAGAGAGACGTCCGTGTTGAGCTCACGAAACAGTCTGTCGCGGATATGGCGGGAGGTGACATATTTACCCTCCTGGCCGGCGAACGGACTGTCGTTAACCATAAACTGCATGGCGATGGTCGGTTCGGAAATTTTCTGGAATTCGATGGGCTCCGGATGATCGGGAGAGCAGAGGGTATCACCGATCGAGATCCCTGTCACACCGGAGATTGCGACGATGGCGCCGACATCTGCCCGCTCGACTTCAATCTTCTTTAAGCCCTCAAATTCAAAAAGGTTGGTGATCTTGACCTTCTGCATCTTCTCAGGATCATGGTAATTGCAGATGACCAGCTCCTGGCCGATCTGCACACTTCCGTTGTCAACCTTTCCAACGCCGATACGGCCGACGTATTCATTGTAGTCGATCGTGGAGATCAGTGCCTGTGTCGGCGCGTCAGGATCGCCTTCCGGCGCAGGAATCCATTCAACAATCTTATCGAAGAGCGGCTTCATATCCTTGGGCTCATCAAGAAAGTCGAGAACTGCCGTGCCGTTTTTGGCAGAGGCAAAGACAAACGGGCAGTCGAGCTGCTCATCGCTGGCGCCCAGATCAAGAAGAAGTTCTAAAACTTCATCTACCACTTCAAGGGGACGCGCCTGAGGCCGGTCAATCTTGTTGATGCACACAACCACAGCCAGGTCAAGCGCAAGCGCTTTTCTCAGCACAAATTTGGTCTGCGGCATGACACCTTCAAAGGCGTCCACCACCAGGATGACGCCGTTGACCATTTTCAAAACACGCTCCACTTCGCCGCCGAAATCAGCATGGCCGGGTGTGTCCACGATATTGATTTTGATGCCCTTGTAATGGACAGCGGTATTCTTCGACAGAATGGTGATACCGCGTTCGCGCTCAATGGCGTTGGAGTCCATGACACGTTCGGTGATCTGCTGGTTTTCGCGGAAGATGCCGCTCTGTTTGAGCAGATCGTCAACCAGGGTGGTTTTACCGTGATCAACGTGTGCGATAATGGCAACATTACGAATGTCTTCTCTCTTTTGAATCATATGATTGGTATCCTTTTCGAATCGATTTTCATAGAACTGCACTATTTTAACACATTTATGCCTGTTGCTCAATGAAAAAACTGCTTTACAATGCCTTTTTCTTGCCGGATAGGAACCTTAAGAAGACCAAGCTATGATATAATACAGATGAACTGTAAAGAGTGGCAATGAGGGCACAGATCATGTTTCGGAAAATGAGACGGTTTAAACAGCAGCAAAGTGAACAGGAGTGCATCCGCATCCTCAAAGAACAACCGCGCGGTGTGCTGGCTGTGCACGGAGAGGATGGCTATCCTTATGCATTTCCCATGAATTATGTGTATCTGGATGGGAAGATCTATTTTCATTGTGCCAGGGAAGGGCACAAGATTGATGCCCTTAAAGCCGACCAGCGAGTATCTTTCTGCGTTTATAATGAAGGATATAAAAAGCCCGGTGAGTGGGCATTGAATATTACCAGCGTAGTCATATTCGGGCATATTCGTTTCATCGAAGACCCCGATGAGACAGTCAGGACCGTTCGGGCGCTGGGCCTTAAATATGCGCCAACGACGGATTATGTGGAGGATGAGATCCGCCGCGAAGCATCCCATGTACAGATGCTGGAACTGACCATTGATCACATGACAGGAAAGCTTGTCAACGAATCGTAGCGAGGGCGAGGAGATGAATCAACAGACATTTGCCGATGTAGAGTATTCCCACCGCAAGAGAAAAACAAAGAGAGAAGAATTCCTTGGTATCATGGATGAGCTCGTCCTCTGGGAACACTGGGTGGACGTGATCAGACCGCATTATGCAGCCGGAAGAAGAGGGCGGCCGCCGAGAGGCATTGAGACGATGCTGCGCATGCTTTTGCTCAAGCGTTGGTTTTCACTCTCAGAGGCTGGGCTTGAGGACGCCATCTATGACAGCTATGCAATGCGGGGGTTTATGCATATTGATTTTCTGAACGAGCAGGTCCCTTCCGCTGCGACACTGCGCCGCTTTCACCGGCTGCTTAAAAAGCACGGCATCGAGGAGCAGTTTCTGGCCGATATCGACCACCGGCTTAAGGAAGCAGGCTATAGTATACGCACGAAGGAGCTGACAGATGCAGCCCTCGTTAAAACGCGCAGCCGCAAAGCATAAGCATGTATGATATAACATTAAAAAAGGGAACCGTATACAGCGGTTCCCTTTTTATGCCTATTCTGATGATTGGCCCTAGGGTAGGACAAATCTGTCGCCGTCAGTCTTGATCGTGATCTCATCGCCCGGCTCAACCAGCATCATATCAATGACATCGGTATACGGTGCCCGGTAAATGTGATCCTCTCCGTCCACCACATAGATCCAGGTATTGCCGTTGACATCGATGGTTTGCATTTTTTTGACGGTGATTGTCTGTTCCTGATAATCTGCAGTATCAGCTTTTTCCTCCGTCTTGCTGCCTGAATCCGAGGAAGTTTCAGCATTTGCAGGTTCGCTGCCTGTCTCAGCCGTGGCCTGTTCCTGGGTGATGGCCCCCTTCATGAGCGCCTCATATTTTTCCAGGCATTCATCCTGCGTGTAGGCAGTCGCAACTTTATTGTACTGCTCGACATCGACAGCGGCGTACATTTTGACCAGTCCGCTGTTATCCTTGAGAACCATGATATACGTCGGCTTTTCATTCATCAGGATCAGTGACGGGAAGGAGGCTTTATAGCCTTTCTCCTGCACTTCGCCTTCCGCTGATGCCATCGCGGAGAACTCATCGGCTCCGGCACAGGTGATGAAGTATGTCTTTTCGGTGCGCTCATTGGACAGGATAAAGCCAATGTTGGAGCTGTCGGAGTTGACAGAAGTGACACCAGTATAGATCCAGATATCACCGTCTTTGGCAATGTATCCGAAATCAGAGTAGGCACCGTCATCGTCAGCACTGTATTCGGTGACTTTGCGGCAGCCTGTCTGCCCGAAGACAGAGTTGATATACCCGCCGGAAAGACGCCCGTAATTGTTGTACTGTTCACAGATCAGATTGCCGGAGAAGGCGTCGTCCACCCAGGTCGGGATATCTTTGACACTGTGGTAGGCCGTGTCACCGCTGACAGGATCGCACAGGATGATGCCCTTGACCTGCTTGCCGCCAAAAAGACCGATTTTGTGTGTGTATACGGACGCGACATACCATGGATTACCTTCTTCATCGATTTCAAAGTGAAGATTGTCAAACATGGCAGTCGGATAATGGAAGCGGATATGGCGTGTTACATTTTTGTTGAAATAAGCGGAGGGCACATATTTCATACCTTTTTCAATCGGGATATAATCTGCGGTCATCGAGACCGGATTGACATTGACATATCCAGGGATGCCGTTGCTCCTGTTTTTAAACCATTTGATAAACCCGGCATAGGCTAACGGCGCTGTTTTGATCGGTGCTTCCTGATAGTTGATCTGTGTGTATTCGCTCACATTGTACTGGCTGATGACGTTGGAAAGGGAGCCGATTTCACGGTCGCCGAGTTTTTCCGCTGAAGCCGTGTCCATCAAGGCGATAGAGTCAGTACCTTCCACGGTTGGAATATTGTCAACGGTTCCTTCTTCAACCGCCAGAATCCTGCTGTACGCTTTGGCGTGAAAGATCTTAGAGCTGCCGAAAAAAGAGATGACGGCCGGCAGAATAAAGAGCAGGACAGTGATGGGGATCGGCTTTAGTATCCCTTTTATATGAAGTTTTCTGCGTCCCTCCTCCGGCTTTTTCGAAAAGACGTTCCTTCCGACCATCCCTGCACGGATAGTATGCAGCACAGCGAAAATCAGCGAGACGGTGAAGAGGTAACTCCAGAATCCCTGGCTCATCAGGTTGACAGCCGGCAGGGTGTTGTAGAAAATGACAGCGGCTGCAATGACCGTGATGACAATGATGTAAATCATACTCTTTTTCGGCGAGGCCGCAGGTCTTTTAAAGCGCGGTTCGTGTTCCGCTTCACCCCATGACCCTCCCGCAGCGCGGCGCCATCCTCCGCCAAAGGGATTTGTGCCCCCGGCGCGGTTAGATGCATTGCCGAAAACATCCTTAAATTTATCAGAGTTGATGACCATATCGGATCTCCTTTCTCTGTTGTTTGTCTGATGGTATCTATAGTATAGCAGAAATGAGATGAAAGGTTGATAAATATCAGCTGATCGGGAGAAATGGAGACAGTTATCCTTGACTTTTATGTGCTGAAAATATAGAGTGGTAATACTAAATCTGTTTTTTGAAGGGAGAACGTAAAATGGAGGATCAAAAGCAGGGGGCATTCAAGCCGTTTGTGCCTGCGGACAAAGTGCTGCCCGAAATTACCGTGACATCTGTGACACTGGGCATTATACTGGCGATTGTGTTCGGCGCAGCAAATGCTTATCTGGGGCTGCGTGTCGGGATGACGATTTCAGCGTCGATACCGGCAGCTGTTATCTCAATGGGAATTATCCGCAAGATCATGAAGCGGGATTCCATCCTCGAAAACAATATGGTGCAAACCATCGGATCAGCAGGTGAGTCGCTGGCTGCAGGAGCGATTTTTACGCTGCCTGCAATCTTCATGTGGGCACAGGAGAGCGATGAAATCAAAGCACCTTCATTTTTGACGATCTCTCTGATTGCCCTGGTGGGCAGCCTTCTCGGAGTCTGTTTTATGGTGCCTCTGCGTACCGCGCTGATTGTGGAAGAGCATGGCGTGCTGCCATTTCCTGAAGGAACAGCTTGCGCCGAGGTGCTGCTGGCCGGAGAAGAGGGCGGCGATAAGTCAAAGGTTGTTTTTTCAGGTCTGGGGATTGCCTCTGTCTATAAGTTTATCGCAGACGGTCTGTGCCTGTTCCCCTCTGAGATCCACTGGGAGATACCGGCTCTTCGGACCGGCTTCGGTCTGGATGTGCTGCCGGCACTGACAGGTGTCGGGTATATCTGCGGACTTGAGATTTCAAGCTATCTTTTTGCCGGCGGTATCCTCGGATGGTTCGTCATCATTCCTCTGATTTCTCTTTTTGGTGCAGACGGTGTGCTTGCCCCGGGATCTGATCCGATCAGCACGCTCGATTCGTTCGGGATCTGGAGCAGTTATCTGCGCTATATCGGTGCCGGGGCCGTTGCGGCAGGCGGCATCATCAGTCTGATCAAATCAATGCCGACGATCGTCAAGACATTCAGACAGTCGATCAAAGGCTTTGGCCACAAAGAACAGACAATAGTCCGGACGAACCACGATCTGTCATTTTCATTCGTTGTGATCATGGCTGCAGCGCTGGCTTTGATCATGTGGATTGTGCCGGCAGTGCCTGTCTCTCTTTTCGGAGCGCTGCTGATAGTCATCTTCGGATTTTTCTTTGCGACGGTTGCCAGCCGCATGGTGGGGCTGATCGGTGCCTCAAACAATCCGGTATCAGGTATGTCGATCGCAACGCTGCTAATCTCAACAGCGCTGCTTAAGGCAACCGGACACACAGGTGTCGGCGGAATGGTATCGGCCATCTGCATTGGGACAGTTATCTGTATCGTGGCGGCAATGGCCGGCGACATGTCTCAGGACCTTAAGACCGGATATATCGTCGGAGCAACTCCGATCAAACAGCAGATGGGCGAGGTGATCGGCAGCGTGGCTGCGGCCATTACCATCGGCGGCGTGATGTATCTGCTCAACAGCGCATGGGGCTACGGCTCAGCGCAGCTTCCTGCTCCGCAGGCAACGCTCATGAAGCTGGTTGTCGAGGGTGTCATGGGAGGCACACTCCCATGGGCGCTGGTTCTGATCGGTGTCGCTGTCGCCATCATGATCCGTGTGCTCGGCCTTTCGGTTCTTCCGATTGCAATCGGACTCTACCTTCCGATTCATCTGTCGGTTCCGATTTGGATCGGCGGCCTGATCAAATGGTATCTGGAAAAGCGCAAGGCGAGCAAGGAGACAATTGAGAGGGGTACCCTGTACAGTTCAGGGCTGATCGCCGGCGAGGGAATTGTCGGTATTCTCCTGGCTGTTTTCGCCATTATTCCGGTCGGCGGAAGAACACTTGGTGACGTGATCAACGTGGGAGGTATTCTCGGCAATACCGGCGGAATGATCTTTTTTATCCTGCTTGTCGCCTCATTGATTGTTTTTACTGTCAGAAAGAATAAAAAAGCTCAATGATCAGAATGGAGTTTTTACAGTATGTTTGGCAAGAGAAGAGAGGATAAAGTATCCGCCAATTTTATGGATCGAATCTACGTGCACAATCTTGACTGTCCGTTTGAAAAGAAAAAGGACGGAACGATTGTCGTGGATATGGAACACAAAGGATTCTTTTCATTTGTCGCCCAGAAGGGATTTGGCAAGCCGCGCATCAGTCACATTGTCCTCGATGAGTACGGCAGCACACTCTGGGAGGCAATTGACGGAAAGAACACCGTCTGGGATGCGGTCCGCGTGATGGAAGAGGCTTTTCCGGATGAAAAAAAGGATATGCTTAAACGTGTCGTCACATTTTTCAGGACGCTGGAGTCAAACGGATTTATCTTCCACCGGCCCTAGCCCCTGTAAGATGATGGCGCCAAGGACCAGAACAATACCGAATAATTTGATCGGTTCATGACTTTCCGAGTAGACAGTCATACCGACAACAGCTCCGACAAGGGGCTCTGAGGCGGCCAGAATGGCCGCCTTATTTGCTGTAATCCGGGAGACACCCCATGTGTAAAACCCGTTGGCAAGCGCGTTGCAGACCGGTCCGAACAAGAGGACATAGGGAATCAGCGTGTGATCACTTCGGATTGTCTGCAAGATGCTGTACGGGTGGCAAAGCGGTGCGAGAAACAGCGTCCCGAACAGAAGGGTATACAAGAGGACCGTCAGCGCACTGCAGCGCTGAGACGTGAATTTTGTCAGAATTGTAAAAAGTCCGTATGAGGCACCCGCACCGATGCCTGTCATCAGTGCATAAAGCGGGATGGGTGCCGCCTGTCCAATAAAGCCTGTGACAAATGCGCATCCGATGACAGTCATGATCAGGCACAGGTATTTCCGTCCGTTCATGCGCTCTTTGAAAATGATACGCGCCAGAATCATGACAAAGATCGGCGATGTATAGGCGAGCATCGCAGCTACAGATGCCTGACTGTGAATGATGGTCGAGTAATACAGCGTGTTGAAAGCGACATCAACAGTCAGCGCATTGAGAGCCAAAAGTGCCAGATCCTTCGGAGACGCTTTAAATGACGCAGGATCTTTGATCAGCGTCCACAAAGCGACAACAATGCAGGCCAGAAAGGCACCCAGAAAAGAGATCTGCAAGGGTGAGAGACCGCCGTCTGACAGCGGATTGATAAACAGTGCCTCAATACCCCACAGGGCAGCACCGGCAAAGACTAAGATTGAGTACTTAAACTGATTCATGAATGAGTCCCTTTGATTTATAAACTACATAATGATTATATGCTATCAGCG
>CADBOU010000124.1 GCA_902796355.1 uncultured Lachnospiraceae bacterium | reverse complement strand
TTGAAGGAAAAGGCAAGAGCGGCTGGGTCTTGATTGACTGCAGGGATATTGTGATTCATCTGTTTGATGCAAGCAACCGGACATTCTATGATCTTGCAAGAATCTGGAAGGATGCAAAACAGATCAATCCTCTTGAATTGGACGCCTGATTTGAGCAAGACACTCAAGCCGGAAGAGCAGCTTAAAAGGATAATTCTTTCGATTTAACAGTTTTCGGATAGAGATCAATCTATACGACAAATACAGATTTTGCAAATAGATATAGACAAAAAGCGCCCTGATATGGTATGATATGCCTGCCTGGGGCGCTATATTTTGTTTTTTCATAATAAGGGGTATTTTTATGAACCGGGATCAACAGACCTACCATCAAAAGCTTTATATTGATCACACGCTTCGGCTGCGTGATATGCTCAAGACTCTTCCTCCGTTTGCTAAAGACTATTTTCGTTCTATCGAACCGCATACGTCATCAAAAACACGTATCTCTTATGCATATGATATCCGTGTCTTCTTTCATTTCCTTTTAAGTGAGAATCCTTCTTACAGCGGGCGCTCTATACAGGATTTCACAGTGGACGATCTGGACCGTGTTACAGCGCTGGATCTTGAAGAATATATGGAGTATCTGAAAGTATACCGTCAGGAAGAAAACGGACGTATCGTGACAAACACGGAAAAAGGCCTTGCGCGAAAGATGTCATCGCTCCGAAGCTTTTACGCCTATTATTTTAAAAAGCAAATGATCAAGACTAACCCTACTGTGCTTGTAGAGATGCCTAAGCTGCATGAAAAGGCAATTATACGACTGGAACCTGATGAAGTCGCATCCCTTCTTGATTTAATTGAAAAAGGCGGAGATTCTCTTAAAGGGCAGGCATTAGCTTATTACAAAAAAACCAAACAACGGGATCTGGCTATTTGCACATTGCTTCTGGGCACCGGACTGCGTGTCTCAGAATGTGTCGGTCTTGATCTGGGCGATGTCGATTTTAAGAATAACAGCGTTAAAGTCGTCAGAAAAGGCGGAAACGAAATGATCGTGTACTTCGGCCAGGAAGTTGAAAAAGCCCTGATTGATTACATTGAAGGTGACCGCAAGAAAATTGAGCCTTTAAAAGGGCATGAAAATGCTCTGTTTTACTCGCTGCAGCGAAAAAGAATCGGTGTACAGGCAATAGAAAACATGATCAAAAAATATGCTGTTCAGGTAACGCCGAACAAGCATATTACGCCGCATAAACTGCGCAGTACCTACGGTACGTCGCTGTATAAAGAAACAGGTGATATTTACCTGGTCGCTGATGTGCTGGGCCATAAAGATGTTAACACGACCAGGAAGCACTATGCTGCAATAGACGAGAACAGACGCCGTCAGGCAGCCGGAGTTGTTCAGTTACGAGAGAATGAATAAACAATAAGACCGGAAGTCTTCTGCTGTCCGGTCTTTACTGCTCTATCGTATTGTTAATAAAATGTCAAACTCATTTATAGCGCTCTTCAATGTAATGTTCAATCAATTTAGCAGATCCTTCTATGCCCAGAACGCCAGTGTTAATGCACAGATCATATCCGCTGGCACTGCCCCATTTTTTGTCAGTATAGAAATTATAATAACTGGACCGCGCTTTATCTTCTTTTCTGACACGATCTTTTGCTTTAGATGGTGTTAATCCAAGCAAATTCTGTACGGTTTTAACGCGTTCATCAAAATCTGCACATAGAAATACGGATGTACACTCTTCCATCTCTTCCAGTGCATAGTCTGCGCAACGTCCGAGTATGATACAGGACTCATTTTCAGCTATATGCCTGATAGTATCAAGTAATGCCAAAAACACCTTGTGATTGAGCGGCATATCAGAATATGTATTGCTTCCGTATCCGAATGAATATGTATCCATGACCAGTGAGTACAGGAAACTGTTGGTTGGCTTTTCATCCTGAGATTCAAACAGTTCCTTGGAAAAGCCGCTGTCTTTGGCAGCTTCATTCATCAGATCCTCGTCGTAGACCTTGATCCCGAGATCCTCTGAAAGCTTCTTGGCGACACGCTGGCCTCCACTGTAGAATTCACGTCCGATGGTAATCACAATATGTTGATCTTTCATGATTATTACCTCCGTACTTATTGTATCACTGTTCCCTTAAAGTCTGCAATAACCGGTTAAAGTAATCCGGAAGCGGCGCTGTAAACTCCATGTAACGGCCGGTAGAGGGATGAATAAATCCAATGACTTTTGCGTGGAGAACCTGCCCTGTTACGCCGAATGGATTCTTTGCCGATCCATAGAGCTCATCACCAAGAAGCGGATGATGGATCGATGCCATATGGACACGGATCTGATGCGTTCTTCCGGTTTCCAGTTTGAATTTCATAAGCGAATAGCCTTTGAACTGTTCGGTTGTCTGATAGTGTGTGACAGCCGGTTTTCCTTTGTCGGCACTGACAACAGCTCGTTTCAAACGGTTTTTTGCGTGTCTTCCGAGACAGCCGCGGACTGTTCCGTTAACCGGATCAGGATAGCCGCAGACAATGCCGCAGTAAATCCGTGTGATGCTGTGGTCTTTAAGCTGTGCACTGATTGCCTGATGGGTTCTGTCGTTTTTGCAGATCAGTAATGATCCTGAAGTGTCTTTATCGATTCTGTGCACAATTCCTGGCCTTGCGATACCGCCAATACCTGATAAATCATCTTTGCAGTACGCCATCAGAGCATTCACCAGAGTGTCGTTATAATGTCCGGGTGCAGGATGAACGACCATGCCTTTCGGCTTGTTGACTACCAGAAGATCCTGATCTTCATATAGGATATCCAAATCTATCTGACTGGGTAGAATTTCAGGATCTTTTACTGCCGGCAGCTCCATGCGAATGATATCTCCTGCTGTCAGCATATAGGAAGGGCGGACGGCAGATCCATTGACAGAAACATAACCATCCTTGATCTGTTTCTGTATAAAAGAACGTGTATAATCAGTCGAAATTGTCGAAAGATATTTGTCAATCCTGATGGGATCTCCTTCAAACGGTATGGTCATTTGTTTTATCTGAAATCAGTACATACAACAAAGTTATGATACATCCACAGGTAATATAGATATCAGCTACATTAAACACCGGAAAATCAATGAGAGAAAAATAAATGAAATCTACGACATAACCGTGGACAGCCCTGTCAATCAGGTTACCGATGGCGCCGGCCATCAGAACAGAAAACAAAAGGACGACAATAACATGAGGCCTGTTGTTTAAACAATAACGCGTATAAATGATGACAGCACCTGCAAGAACTATGACAGTCAGTATGATAAAGAAAACTCTGCTGTTTTGCAGGATACCGAAAGCAGCCCCCCGGTTTTCTATATAGCGCAGTTGAAGCACATGATTAATCAGTATTACATCTTCATGCCCTTTGAGACTGTGTACAGCCAAAGCTTTTGTCCACTGGTCCAGAGCTGTCAGTGCAGCTATGAGCAGCAAGGGAATATAAAGATTTCTTAAGTGTTTAGATTGTATCAAGACAAATTACCCCTTAAGTGAATGCCTGATTTCAAAAAAACGGTGCCATCCATTTGGATGACACCGTCTTGTTTGCAGCATTCTGATTTAGAAACGTGTAACCGATGATGTTGACAGGGATCCATTTGAGAACAGATCCTGTAAATCTCCGGAAATCTCAACATTGGGCGGCGTCACAAGGAAGATATAACTTGATATCTTTTGGAGTTTGCCGTCAATAGCGTAAGCTGCGCCGGAAGTAAAATCGATAATGCGCTGAGAAATCTCAAGATCTAGGCCTTCCAGATTCAGGATTACTGTCCGTCCAGCTAAAAGCGTATTGATAATCTCTCGTGAATCGTCCAGAGCCGTTGGCTTTACAACGCAAACCTCCATGTTTGGGAGAAGGTTCTTTGATGAACGCATCGGTGTCACATTGTTGCTCTTTCGAGCCGGTTCACGGGAAAAAACACTCTTTCTTTCCTCTTTCGGTGTGCTTGAAACTGGTGCCGGATCATCATAGTCATCGTCATAACTGCCGGAGCGTTTTCTTCCGAAAAAACCGGTGCGGCCCTTCGGGTCGTCTTCGTATTCTTCCTCTTCGCCTAAATCATCATAGTATTCGTCATCATAATCGTCGTCGTTAAGACGCATCATATCCATGAATTTGTCTAATACACTCATCGCAGCCTGCTTCCTTCTTTAATTGTTTTTAACGTCCCCCCGTTACACAGTGTAGTTACGGGCACCAAAAATAGCCGTACCTACACGAACAAATGCAGCTCCTTCTTCAATGGCAACTTCGAAATCTCCGGACATGCCCATTGAAAGTAAACCTACATCTATTTTATTATCTATGTTTTGATTCTGAATGTCAACACTTAGTTGCTTTAACTGCTTAAAGTAAGGGCGTACTTCTTCTGGATCCTCTACAAAGGGCGCAACAGTCATCAAGCCGCGTACCCGCACATGTTTAAAAGCAGCAAACTGTTTAATCTGTGCCTTTAAATCTTCGGGAGTCAGGCCGAATTTACTGTCTTCTCCGGATACATTTACTTCAAGAAGCACGTCTATATGTTCTACTCCTTTTTTGACAGCTTCCTTCTCTATCACTTCTGCTAAATGAAGAGAATCTACCGAATGAATCATAGCTACTTTATCAATAATATATTTGACTTTATTGCTTTGCAGATGACCGATCATATGCCATCTGATATCCTTTGGAAGCTCTTCGTATTTAGCCGTCAGCTCCTGGACTTTGTTTTCACCGAAATCTCTCTGCCCCAGTTCGTAAGCCTCCCGGATCATATCAACTGGTTTCGTCTTGCTGACAGCGATTAAAGTCACTTCTGACGGATCCCGGCCTGCTCGTTTTGCAGCGGATTCGACTGCGTTTCCGATGGTCTCAAGGCCATTTTTAATAGTACTCATATTTCCATCTCCCTCTGATTATACTTCATCAGTGAACAACTACATTTTCCTTTAATTTATCGGCATTTAAAGCGATATGATCGTATGTAGACGGTCCGTATTCCGTATTGTGCCCGACTATATAGTAGAGATCATTTGATGCTTTAATATCAATATACTGAAATGAGGCATACCCTTTGTTGATGTTATAAACACCTTTCATTTTGACAGTTTTGTTGACAGTGTAAGTTCCAGGGCCATTATCGCGATAGATCACAGTATCGTTGGTCAGTTCATTTTTTTTGACATAATAATATGTTTTAGGTTGTTGATCACTTGCGCTTTCAACTTGTTTTTCCAGTTTTGTAAAAATCTGTATCTGTTTTTGTATGGTCTCGCCTGATTCATCTTTCAACATAACTGCTGTAGAGCCGGTATTTGGATCTGTGATCACAAAATCTGAAGGGATCTCATAAACACTGCGTTCAACAACAGCCGATTCAGGAATCTTCAGGCCACTGTCATTTTGCAAAACAAGTTCGACCGTCACAAAACGCTGAGAGGCAAACTGCAGCATATCGGTTGAAAACGTCAGTTTACCGAATGTATCACCGTTCTGATTGACAATTTCAAAATCACCCCATATGGTAGACTGCATATTGCCAATCCTTGTTTCTATCATCTTTGTATCATGCATTTTTTCTGATGCTTCTTGATTCAATGGAAAAAGGATGCTCCATTTTTCATCAGTGATCATCCTGAACAGGCGCTCATTCTTCTTGATCTTTGTATTCTGTCTGTTAACCTGCTCGTTGTATTTCTTCTTCTCGAACAATTCAGTTGTCACATCTTTTGCAGTTAAACCGTCCAGGCTGTCGACGGTGTAGACAATCAATCCGTCCGCAGGTGCGTCCACGTACTTGATATCTTCGCCTTTTTCAGCCAGTGAATCGATCTGATCAGCCAGATAATCAGCTGAATTAACACCATAAGCTGCATCTATTTCGTTGTGAAGATCATAGAGCCTGGCATAATTGTCAGACGTATACGCAGTCACATACTGTTGAATGCCTGAGAGCATGACAGACTCCTGTGCACTTGAGAGCTTTTTTGTATTGTAATCACCTGTATCTTCTAGATCAATCAATGTTTTTTTTGAAACAGCACACACATGCTGGCCGGCTCCGGCCTTGCTGACATCATCGAGATAATAATTGATATATCCGTCTTGTTCTGACTTGACCTCTTTCTCGCTGCGCACAATAACGCCTGTATAAACAGAGTCTTCAACAATAGACCCCTCGGTTATCTCATATGGAGAGACATGATTCTTCGTCATATAGGAGACAATGGAAATGATCAGATAGATTAATACAGCGGAAAACAGAAAGGTACCGATATTGACGATCCCCTTTCTGTTTTTCCTTTTGTGTTGAACCGCGTTTCGTTTGTTCGAACTCAAGATCAGTCTTTCTCCATCTCCATCAATTCATTCATATCAGCATAGAGAATATGTTTGTCTGCAGCGCCCATCACAATTGAGATGTAAGGCGTTTCGTCTTCATTTTGACTCAGCAGAACCAGACAGCATCCGGCCTCGTCTGTTGTGCCGGTTTTTCCTCCAATGATGGTGATGCCCTTGGGTGGATCTGCCTCGCCCAACGCATAATAATTCGTGGGTTCCCAATTGATCGAACGCATCGTTCCGTCTGAGGCTGTTGAAGAAGTATTGTAATCCATTGCGGATATAATCGTGCGGAACTCATCGTATTTGAGGCATTCATTAAAAATCAAATACAGGTCATAAACAGTTGTATAGTGTTTTTCTTCATGAAGGCCGTGAGGATTCATAAAATGTGTTTTTGTCGCACCGATCAGTTGCGCTTCATCGTTCATCATTTTTACAAAGTCAGCTTCACTGCCATCAGCCAGAAATTCAGCTATGGCAACGGCGGCATCATTACCGGACTGCATAACCAGTCCATACAGGACATCAGAAAGAGGAAGCTGATCACCGGGTTTAAGATTTGCCACAGAAGACCCTTCTTCAAGATCTTCTACAGCATGCTGACTGACAGTAACTGTCTCATCCAACTTACCGCTCTTGAGTGCAAGAAGGGCCGTCATCAGTTTCGTTGTGCTGGCAGGGAACAGACTTTCATCAGCCTTATACCATGTTATGGTCTTATTGTTATCTGTATTAAAGAGTGCATATCCATGCGCAGCCGCATCCACGGGCGCTTCTTCACCATTTGTTTTATCAGTTAGCACACATAGATTTGACGCAAAAAGGTCTCCTTTTTGAACTGAACCGTTATACTTCTCCAACATATAATCAGAAGCGTATGCCGCCTGCCGCATAGAACAGGCACTTAACAAGAGAAGAAGAATAACAGGCAGGCATAACAAACATATATATTTCTTTACTGTTGCATTGTTTACCATGTGATGACTTCTCCTCCTGTTCTGCTGATATAGTTCTTCTGAAGACCGACATTTAACACGATTCCGATGCCGGCATAGAGACTGACCAGAGAAGTTAATCCTGCACTGACAAAGGGAAGCGGAATGCCTGTGTTTGGTGCAATGCCGGTCGCGACCGCTATATTCATAAAAGCCTGAAATGCGATCTGACCGGCCAGGCCGTAGCATAGGAGTGACCCTCCCATATCACGCGCCTGGGTACCGACCCGAATGATCATAAAAACAATAATTGCAATAAGCCCGATTACAAGGCAAGAGCCAAGAAAGCCCATCTCCTCTCCCACAATGGCAAAGATGAAGTCTGTCTCGGGCTCGACAATATAATTACCATTCTTAACTGACTGTGCTGTGTCATTTCCCAGCCCCTTTCCTGACAGCCTTCCTGATCCGATGGCCATAATGGAATTCTGTTGCTGCCAGCCGTCTTCTGTTGAATATTTCTCAGGCTCTAACCAGGCAAGAATACGATCCTGCTGATATTTGGCGATCAGTTTTTGCCCCGGCTGCACCACAATATTAAGAAAGATCACAGCCACAGGAATAACCACTGCAAAAGCAGCGATAACATACCGATAACTGATGCCTCCCATAAAGAGAATCAACACAAGCACAATACCTATTGAGATTGTTGTCGATAAATCAGGCTGGATGTAAATCAATGCAAGCGGAATGGCGGCCAGGCCAAAATACTGTACTAATACAGACGGTTTATTAATGGTGCGCCGGTGTGTCATAAGAAAGCGTGACGCCCAAAGGATCATAACGATTTTTGCAAGCTCTGATGGCTGGAAAGTAAAGCTTCCGATCGCGATCCATCGCTGTGCACCATTGTAGGTTTCACCGAAAAGCTTGACAAAAAGCAAAATGAAAATCAGGCCTCCATACAAAAACCAATGCAAATCCTGAATCCAGATATAATCAGTGACTGACAGCACCAATAAGGCGGCCATACCCAGAATCATACCCAGAATCTGTTTTACTCTGGCATCAGGATTGGCACTGCCGATGACAGCCAGTCCAATTAATGTCAGTACAACAACAGTAATCAGAAGAGGCACATTGAACTCTCTGACTGAATATGATCTGAAAAACATATTGCGTAATCTTTTTATTAATTCACGCATAAAAGAACCCTCTTCGCTGGTATCAATCGGTTCGGGCCGATGTGTTGGCCACCGCTGCCGCTGAGCCTGTGATTAACGCCTCTTCGCTTGATAAATCAAAATAGTACCGTGTAATATCCCTGCCAAGTTCCGCAGCATACACGGAACTATAGCCGTTAGCGATGCGAATTGCCATAGAGATTTCAGGCTTCTCATACGGCGCATATCCCACAAATAAAGCGTGGTCAGGATGGACGCGACTCTGCTGGGCTGTACCGGTTTTACCGGCCATCTCAAAATTTAGCTCCTTCATCAACAAAAACGGCCCGGATTCTGTCCCCACACGGTGCATGCCCTCATGAACAGCATCCCATGTTTCTTCAGAGACTTTTGAAAGCTCGTTTGTCATCTCCGCCTTGTATTTCTTGACTGTTTTTCCTTTTTCATCGTCAATATGATCGACAAGTGTTAAATCATAACATTTACCATTGGCCGCTATAGTGGCGACATACTTTCCGAGCTGTGCGGTTGTATAGTTGTTTGTGCCCTGTCCCATCGCTGAAGGAACCGAGGCTGTATCAGATATCTTCGGTGATGATTCTGTCAATTCAATGCCGGATACATCATCAAATCCAAAACCTTTGGCATATTTTCTAAGCTTAGAGATGCCTAAATCACTTGAATAGGTGCCGTCTGACTTCAAACCAAGATTATAGCCAACCTGGTTGAAGAAATAATTGCACGATACATTGATAGCCTGTGTCACATCAAGTGCCCCGTGTCCGCCGGGGTATACCCAGCATCGAACAGGCGGCTCAACTTCCCTGAATTCGCCATAGCAGTAAACATAAGTATCTGTGGCAATAGCTCCTTCGGTAAGACCGGCAACGGCAGACATCATCTTGAACGTTGATCCGGGCGCTGTCCTCTCCTGCGTTGCCTTATTATACAAAGGACTGGAAGACATAGATGAAAGGCGGCTGAAATAAGCGTTGTCCATCACATTGGAAAGCCGGTTGTTGTCATACCCCGGGTAGGAGACACAGGCGAGCACTTTTCCTGTCGAAGGATCAGTGACAATCGCTGAAGCGCTGCACGGTTCAATGCCGATCTGACCGGGCGTCAGAGCCAGCGATTTAATCTCCTGGCTGACAAATTCATAGGGAGAAATAGAGTCGTTTGCCAGTGATGCATACATGCCGTCACTCTTGTCCAGCACGCCTTGTTCATAGAGCATCATGCAAGCCTGTTTGCCGGTTATCTTACCGCTTCTGATCTGATATTTGATGACAATCTTTCGAAATTCGTGGTTAGTTGCCGCATTCTGTTTCAGATATTCCAGTATAGCATTATAAATCTGAGATGCGTCTGAGTAATTAGATGATTTCTCGATATAAGGCTGCAGAGGCGTCATATCAATCCACCCCTTGGAAATGACATAATTGAGATAATCATATACATTGATATCTTCATCTTTGAGCCAGGACTGCACCATATCATCTGTCTTGTCTATATCGCTTTTCACAATAATGCCGGTCTCTTCAGTAAGCACATTGTCCACCAGACATGAAAGATAGTTCTGCTGTTCAACTTCAAGATCCGAAAAGATTTTTCCGGCCGGGTCTTTCATGATTTTAAGACAATTAGACAACATAGTCTCAGTGGCGTCGTCAGTGATGGCCGCCACTTCTTTTTCATTTGTCTTAGCCCTTGAATTCCACATATGCTCCATATCGAGCAGTTCATTGTCAAAAAACGCATAGTACACGTCTCCGACAGGGGTTTTAAGTTCGTATGTATCTTCCACAGAAGATCTGTCAAAGGTCAGTGTGTCTGCAAGGCGCCCGTATATGATACCGGCAAGTTTTTCCTCGATCATCTTATACGTGGCAATCTGAAGATCGTGATCAATCGTCAGATAGACATCATTGCCGGCTCCGGCCGTGTCAGTCTGACTGCTGGAGAGGATTTTTCCGGTGTTATCGACGTACAGGTTGATCTCACCCTTTTTCCCCTGCAGATAGGAATCCAGGCTTTTCTCGACGCCTGATTTGCCGATTACATCGGTTCTCTCATAATCCAGGCCTTCCGATGTCAGTTCTTCATATTCTTCCTGTGATATATCGCCTGTGTAACCGATGACAGGTGAAAAATACTGCGCATCGATATATTGACGGACATACTCCTCTCCTACATCGACACCAGTCAATTCTGCTTTGTTTTCTTTTATGGCTGCAACTGTTCTTTCGGAGACATTTTCCGCAATCGGCGTACTGATGTATTTCTGATAACTGTTAAGTCCCATCTTGTAGCGGATGCAGACCAGCTTCAGAACCGTTGAAGCATCCATACTGTCGGTATCGATACCATAGCCGTATGTATCATCAGTACACAGGTACTTAATCAGATCGCCGGCAGACATATTCTTCTGTTTGGAAGAAAGTTTATCAATGGTTGTGTACCCAAAGACATCTGCCAGAAAACGGAGTTTTTTCGTGCCGGTATCAATATAACGGAACCCTTCATCTGATACCTCAATACCAAAATTATCAGTGCTGACTGTATCTTCATTTGTCTCTACCAGATAGATCACTTTCAGAATAATCGCATTGAGCATTTTATTCTTCTGATCACGGTCTTTGTAGACACCTTCATCTTCTATTGTCACAGTGTATGAGACTTTGCTGTAGGCAAGAAGATTGCCGGATGAGTCATAAATATTCCCGCGCGTCCCCCGGAAAGTCTTGGTTTTCTTGATCTGAAGCGCATATTCATCCATATACTCCTGCCCATGAATGATCTGCAGTACGAAAACTTTTCGGATCAGTGACCCGAACAATATCAGAACAATCAGAATGAACACGAATACACGTGATTTGATAAATTTAAGTGCTTTTGTTTTAAATGAATCAAACAAACTTTCCGGAACTCCTCTGTTCAAAATCACGAATGCGGCTGTTTAAGGTCGTCATAATCGGATAAACCAGCAGCATGATAATAACGGTATACAACACCTCGGGCAGCATCACCTTTGTAAGGTATGTCCAAAACGAAAAATGTCCGCGCAAAAAGAACTGTGTCACACAGACAATCATACCGTAGCTTAAATCACTTAATCCTACCAATATCAGGGGAAGACGGACATCCTGATCGAAGAACAGTCTGTGAAATCTTCCGTTGATATAGCCTATGATCAAAAAGATCAGGGCATAGAATCCCAACAGATCGTTGTAAAACAAATCCCATATCAGCCCGCATCCGAATCCAACCAAAATGCCTTCCTTTTTGCCGTTCATAAACCCGGACATGACGGTGATGATTAAAAGGAGGTTAGGACGTACGGATGCAAAAGAGAAATTGTCAAACAACATACTCTGCAGCAAAAAAGCCACAACAATCAGTATGATATTTACAATGACATGAAGACGTTTCAATACTGATCTCCTTAGTCTTTTCCATTGTTGCTCTTCATCGTCTCAGCCTTTGTCTGAGTGATGACCAACACATCCTGTAAATCAGAAAAATCAGCGGCAGGCGTTAAATATCCGTACCTCGTCAATCCGCTTTCGTCAGTTTTGATTTCACTGACATAGCCGATCAGTATACCCTGCAGAAACTTATTACTAATGTAAGAGGTGACGACCTGTTCGCCTTCTTCTATCTTGACCTCTTCGCCCTCTTCATTTTCAGTAACCGGAAGATCTTCGAATTTCATTTTACCGCTGGCCGCCAGCTTCAGGTTGCCCTGCACCATGCATTTTTCACCGCTTGTCAGCATCATCCCTGAAACATAACTGGTGTCATCAATGATACTGCGTACAGTCGACCAGTTGGGACCGACCTCCGTGACAATACCGACCAGTCCGGAACCGGCAATTACATTCATATTGACGCGGATACCATCCTTTTTGCCTTTGTCAATTGTAAATGAATTAAACCAGTTGCTTGTATTGCTGGCGATAACACGCGCTCCGACTTTGGGATAATCGCCGTAATTCTGATCCAGCTTGAACAGTTCTTCCAACCGTGTTAATTCCTTTTGGTTGAGGGCCAATTCGCCATTTTCAACCGTCAGATCATCGATCTGCTGCTGGAGTTTTTTGTTTTCTGTCCTCAATTCCTTGATCGTCTGGAAGTTCTGTGTGAAATCAGATGCCCATCCGCCTAGTTTGTTAAACCCCTTTTGCATGGGAACGACTGTATATCCGGCAATATAGCGCAAGGGTCCGCGCGTCTTGCTGGAAAGAAGTGATAACCCCATCAACACAATACAGACGGCAATAAAAATGATCAAAAGATGTCTGCTCTTAAGTTTTATACCACGTAATCTGCCCATATCTTTACATCCACCTGTCTGTCTCTTCCTGCATTGAGTATGTGAGCGCCTGTAATTCTGGAGACCCGACTATATCCATCAGCCCGCGGACGGAACAATACTTCGGCTTGCGCGAAGTGTGGACATGCAGCCCGGTCGCACGGTTGATATAGTACGGGAGCCCTTCCATCCGTGCAAGGCCGCCAGTGACATACAGACCGTCTTTCTGTATGATATGGTTGATTTCAGGCGGCGTTCTGTCGATCAGCGCCATAATGGCTGAAACACATTTTTCAAGCAAGTCTTTAAGTGACGCACGAACTAAACTGGCCGGAATGTTTTTGAAGGTCGGAACACCTGTCAGTAAATCTCTTCCTGCGATCTCGACAGTGCGCCCTGACCGATCATCATTGATGCCGGTCTGTTTGCGCAGTTTTTCTGCCGTTGACATACCTATTAAAAAATTGTAATGACGTCTGATACGCTCAACAATCTCTCGGTCCATCTGACGGCCGCCGACCTTGAGCCTCTGATTAAACACAAGACCGCCGGCAGCCAGTACGGAAAGCTCTGTTGTTTCTCCTCCCAGATTAACGACAAAAACACCATCGCAATGCTGTACGTCAAGGCCCAATCCGACAGCATCCGCCACACCGCGTTCGATAACATTGACAGAGCGCGCCTTTGCTGTTGAGTGAACTAACAGATCATAAAAAGCACGTTTTTCAAGTTCGGTAACATCAGCCGGTACGGCGATTGTATACTCTCCACCCTGCGCAAAACTGCGTCCCGAAGTAAGAAGGTACTGAAGCAAATCTGTGATGTGTTGAAAATCAGAGATAACACCTTCTCTCATAGGGAAAACCACTCGGATATTGGGAGGGGTTTTCTCATACATTTCAAAAGCCTGGTCTCCCACTGCAATAATCTTGCCGTCACGGTTTTCAGCTACGACATTTTTTTCGGTCCAGATCGTATTTTTTTCCTGGTCATATACTTTGATCTCATAGGATCCAAGATCAATGCCGTAAATATGTTTAGCCATTTGATTCTCCGATTAAACCGGCTTTAACTCAGAGAGCAAGCCATGTTCCTCAAAACTGAAATAACATCGGTCACCGATCACAATATGATCGGCAAGCGGAATACCTAACATCTGACCGGCATAAGCAATCCGGTTTGTCAGATCGATATCTGCCTGAGAGGGGGTTGGATCACCGCTTGGATGATTGTGTAAAACAAGAATAAATACTGCATCATAATGTACAGCTTGTATAAAGATTTCACGCGGTGATATAAGGGATGCGTTGACAGTCCCCTTTGAAATATCACACTCCCCCATCTTTTTTGTCTTCGAGTCAAGAAAAACGACCTTGATGATTTCCTGCCTGAGATGACGCATTCCTTCCATATAAGTTTCTGCGACACAAGAGGGTGATGAAAGCGTCAGACGATCAGTATATGATGTGCGGGATATCCGCTTAGCTAATTCTGCCAGACATACAAGCTGTACGGCTTTAACCTGACCAATGCCGCGTAAATGCATCCACTCGCGCACATATCCCTGTGTTAAGCGCGCCACACCTTTTACACTGCTCATGTCAGGGTCGTACAGAATGCGCTGTGCTAACGCCAATGCGTTTTCGCCGACAGATCCGGTGCGCAGCATGACAGCTAAAAGTTCGGTGTCCGTTAAATGATCCGGCCCGCAGGCGATGCATTTCTCATAAGGTCTTTCAGACTCAGGGATGGTATTTATCGTATGCTTTTGTTCCATAAAGAAACACAGTCACTCGCATAAAACACCACCATAATTCATTATGTATTTTATCATAAAAGGGAGGGAATGTACATAGAATGTCTCAGGCTCTGCCGGCAGCACGTCCTGCCTTTGCTCCTGTAGAAAATGCCCACTGAAGATTATACCCGCCGCACATGCCGTCCACATCCATGATCTCACCGGCAACGTATAAACCAGAAATCTGTCTGCATTCCATCGTCTGTGGATTGATCTGTTTGATGTCGACACCGCCTGTACAGGTCTGAGCTTGATCAAAGGAACCTGTTCCTGCAGCATAAGCTGTGAGTCCGGTAAGAATATCTGTCAGTTTGTGCAGCTGATCATCGCTTATCTGGCCAACAGGCACATGCCTGTCAACACCTGACAGCTTGATCAGAACAACAGCCAGATTTTTGGGTAAGAGTCCAAGAAGAAAATCTGCAGCCCGGTATGAGCAGATCTGCTCTCTTCTCTTTTTCAGCATAGAAAAAGCGCTTTTTGAATCTTCGCCTGGCAGAAATGAAATAGATATCATGACTTCGGATTGATCATTTAAAGCCTTTGATACATAGCGGCTGATCTGAAAAGCAGGTATACCGGAAACGCCGTAAGAAGTCAGTTGAAGCTGCCCTGTATCTGAACATATAAGACGCCCGTCCTTCATAACAGCGATGGTGCCGTCGCATCTGACGCCGTTCCATGATTTACAATAAGGCGCATCTAGTTTAATGCCTGTCAGAGCCGGCAGTGGCTGGATAACAGAAAGGCCCGCCTGGCGTGCCAGTACATAACCTGAACCGTCCGAACCTGTTTTGGGCGCTGCTTTAGATCCTGCAGCAAGAATCACTTTTCGGGCATATAGAATATCATCCAGCGTTTGTATTTCAAACATATGATCTGTTTTTTTCAGTGACTGGACTTTTGCATTTGTTTTGACATGCACATGACAACTGTCGAGTTTCATCCGCAGCACATCGAGTACAGAGGAGGCCTGTTCGCTGTGCGGATAAACTCTGTCATCAATGATTTTGGATTCGATTCCCATGGAACTCATCCAGGCTATCAGACGTTCATTGGCATCAGATCCGAGCACAGCATCAGTAAACTGTGCATCTGCATCATAATAACAGCGATGATCCAGAATCCTGTTAGTATAATTGCATCTCCCATTACCGGTCGCCAGAAGCTTTTTCCCGACACGGTCTTTCCCTTCAAGCAAGACAATATCCTGACAGAATGAAGACGCTGCGACAGCCGCCGTCATGCCGGCGGCTCCGCCCCCGATAATCACAAGATCAATCATAGGTTTCATGGTAATTCTACCAGCCTTTCATCAACAAGCTGCTGCAGTGACTTAAGAATCCCCAGCTTTGCATGAGGCCATGTCAGCCCACCCTGGAAATAGACAGCATATGGTTCTCTGATGGGAGCATCGGCACTCAATTCAATCGATGAGCCCGAAACAAATGCTCCGGCAGCCATGATCACAGGACAATCATAGCCCGGCATATCCCATGGCTCTGGAGTCACATAGGAGTCAACAGGTGCACCGGCCTGAATACCGCGGCAAAAAGCGATCACACGGTCTGCTGATCCAAGAGTCACAGCCTGAATAATATCATGCCGCTCTTCTGTTTTGTTCGGAAGGACATCAAATCCAAGGTCCTCATACAGAGCGGCAGCAAAAATCGCACCCTTTAGAGCTGCTGCCGTGACGGTTGGTGCCATAAACAGTCCCTGATAAAAAGCTGGAAGCACAGAAAGAGAAGCACCTACTTCTTTTCCCAATCCCGGAGATGTCAGCATATAAGCACATTGCTCAATAAGATCCTTTCGGCCAGCGATGTATCCGCCCATCGGAGCCAGTCCGCCTCCCGGATTTTTAATCAGAGATCCGACAGTTAAATCTGCTCCTACCTGACTTGGTTCAAGATCATCGACAAATTCTCCGTAACAATTATCAACCATACAGATGATATTCGGGTTGAGAGATTTGATAAATGCAATCAACTCTCCAATCTGCTGTACAGAAAAACTGGGGCGGACCTGATAACCTTTGGAACGTTGGATGGTCATCATCTTTGTCTTATCGGAAACAGCCTTTCTGATCGCATCATAATCAAATGAAAAATCAGGCTTCAACTCAATCTGCTGATATGAAACTCCGTATTCTGCAAGAGAATTTCTGGCCGGCGTAATACCAATGACCGATTTGAGCGTCTCGTAAGGCTGTCCGACCGGTGATATCAATTCATCTCCGGGCCGGAGCACAGCGTGAAGTGCCAACGAAAGTGCGTGTGTCCCGCAGGTGATCTGAGGACGCACTAGGGCATCTTCTGTTTCAAAAATACAGGCATACACTTCTTCCAGTTTATCTCTTCCGATATCGTCATATCCATAACCGTTTGTGGCGGCAAAGCAGGCGGCATCCACGCGGGCTTTCTGCATGGCCAGGATGACTTTAAGCTGTGCTCTTTCTGCGCGCTCATCGATCTGCAAAAAACGCGGAGACAATTCGGCCAGTTTTTGATCAGCATACGCAATAACCGGTTCTGTCAATCCAAACTTCTGATAGATTTCCTGATTCATTTAAAACTCCTCAATGTATAACATACGGTACAAGTCCGCACAAAATTCCCAATCCTGCCCCGGTAAGAACATCACGCACATAATGAGCTCCTGCCAGTACACGCATCACAGCCAGAATAATACCGAGAATGATCACAATAATCCCTGGGGCAGTAAGATGCAAGGAACACAGACTGACTCCAATCACAAATGCAGATGCAATATGGCAGCTCGGAAGTGAATAGCTATCGCTTCTTTTCCTGAGAAGCGGACGAATTCTTAACACCTGATAAGGCCTGGGCACTTTTAAGATCATTCTCAGAAAACGGGCGAGAATAAATCCAGCCAGCGGCGCGCCGATCAGCAAAAACAGTTCTTTGTATGAATGATGTACAGTCATAACAATCAGACAAATCAGATAGATCAGCATAATAACATAGGTGATCAGTTCGTTTAACAGCAACACCCATTGACGCCGTACCTTTTCTGCTCTGACGTACTTATTCAGTTCTCGATAGAATGGTCCCTTCATAAAATGATTTTCCTGTTTTTCAGTATCTCTGTCATTTTGTCTAATATGCTTTCAGTGTCATAATCTTCCCAGGACAGCCAGATGGTGTCAGTTTCTCTGCGGAACCAAGTCAGCTGACGCTTCGCATAATGGCGTGTGTGCAGAGATATGGACTTCATCAGATCAAACAGCACTTCTTCCGATACTGAATCACCGCATTTTTGCAGCATCGCGGCTGTTTCTCTGTAACCCAGCGCCTGCATAGAGGTCATATCCTGCTGACACCCCAATGATAAAAGAGTTTGGGTTTCCTCAATCAATCCCTCCCGCACTATTTTTTCAGCGCGTTTATTGATTCTCTCATACAGTCTGTTCCGGGAATCTGTCAAGACAAAAAACACGGTATCATACAGCCGTTTTTTCTTTGTCTGCGCTTTATTATGGACGGAAAACTGTGTGCCTGTATGCTCAAAGTACTCGAGAGCCCTGATGATACGCTGCCGGTTATGCGGATGAATCGACTGGGCGCTCTGGGGATCTACATGGGCAAGCATTCCGTGAAGATGTTCTGTCCCGTAGATGTCAGCCAGATGGTTTAAATGATTCCGATAGATTTCATCTGTACCGATATCCATATGAAAATCAATGTCATTGAGCAGTGCCTGAATGTAAAAGCCGGTTCCTCCGGTAACGATGGGAAGATGTCCACGTGCATGTATTTCGGATACCTCGCGGCGTGCATCCCGCTGGTAATCGGCAGCACTATAGCTTTCAAGAGGAGAAACAATATCCAGCATATGGTGCGCTGTTTCTGCTTGCTGTTCTTTTGAAACCTTCGCTGTTCCAACATCCATGCCCTGATAGACCTGCATGGAATCAGCAGATACAATCTCTCCGCCGATTAAACGAGCCAGCCTGATTGCTGTCTCACTTTTTCCTACACCAGTCGGCCCTCCTATAACGATGATCGGCTTCAGCTTCATCAGACAATCCTCTTGAATTTTTTGTCCAGTTCTGCGTGAGAAAAAGCGATCATGGTCGGACGTCCATGCGGGCAATGATAAGGATTATCAAGCGCAAACAGTTTTTTGAGCAAACTGTCCATCTGCTGTTCGTTCATCACTGTGTTCCCCTTTATCGCAGCTTTGCAGGACATGCTCGCAACTTTTTCCAGTACCGCCTCTGGCGCATTTGATCTTGGCAATTCTTCCGATAAATCATCGAGCATTTCACGCAGCAGTTTTTCCTCCGCAATCGAATACAGATTGGCAGGCACCCCTGTCACCGCCCAGCTCTGTTCGCCAAAGGGTTCAATCTGATATCCGATTCTTTCAAACTCTTCCATTCGCTCATTTAAAACCTGTTCTTCCCGCGCTGTGACATTAATGACAATAGGCGGGCTCACCATCTGCGATGTGAATTGTTTATTCTTAAGTCCCTGCATTGTCTGCTCGAACAGCACTTTTTCATGTGCCGCATGCTGATCAATGATATACAGAGTCTCATCAGACTCAACCAACCAGTATGTATCAAACAGCTGACCGATGATCTGATACCGTTTAGTCGTCTGATCCAGCTGCGTCTCATTCTGAAACAGAGTAATCTGTTCGTTTGCCTGTTTCTGGGATGCTTTGATCTGCTCCGACACATGGGTTTTTGTTTCATGTTTTCCCGGATCGGGCTCATAAGCCAGATGATGATAGGCCTGTACGCGCTCTTTCATCTGGTTCATAAAGTAATCGAGCTTATCCTGACGACTGGCATCGGCTTGATAGCTGACGGGTCTCTTTCCTTCGGGCATTGATACCTGCGGAACACGCCCGCCATTTTTAAGTGTCTCCAGGCAGGAAGTATGGACCAGCTGATAAACGGCTGTTTTATCTGCCAGTCTGACACGGCTCTTCGTAGGATGAATATTGATATCAACCGCATCAGGGCTGATATGCAAATACAGAATACACACAGGAAACCTGTGTTGCATTGTATAGCCTCTGTAAGCCTCCTCAAGCGCTTTTTGAACTGTATCGGAGGAAACAGTGCGCTGATTGATAAAAATGGTCTCAAATTTGCGATTACCGCGCGACAGAGATGGCGCTCCTATATATCCGCTCAGTTCCAGCCCGGGTGCCTTCCCTGATACCGGAAGCATTTCTCTACCAAATTCTATACCGTAAATGCGGCTTGCACATTCCAGCGTATCGCCGTTACCGGATGTCGTTATTTTTGTCTGGCCGTTTGTCATAAAGGTAAATGAGATCTCAGGATGAGACATCGCCTGACTGACAACAGTTTCCTGAACACGCACAGCTTCGCTGACAGGTGTTTTTAAAAACTTGCGGCGAACTGGTACGTTATAAAAAAGATTTCTTACTGCAATACTGGTGCCAACAGGAGAGCCTGTCTTTTCGATCACCTTCTCCTCTCCGCCTTCAATCCGGTAATGAATTCCATACTGGCTTGAAGCCGTTCTGGTGGTCATCTCAACTTTTGACACGGCGGCAATACTGGCTAGAGCTTCTCCTCTGAATCCAAGCGAATGCAGCTGCATCAGATCATCAGCATGATTGATTTTACTCGTAGCATGACGCAGGAACGCCATTTTAACTGAATCGGCATGGATTCCGGAACCGTCATCGGTCACTCGGATCAACTGCGTTCCGCCGTCTACGATTTCAACTCTAATGACAGCGGCGCCGGCATCAATTGCATTTTCGACAAGCTCCTTGACGACAGAGGCAGGCCTTTCTATCACTTCTCCGGCTGCGATCTTATCGATGGTAGCGGCGTCCAGTAAATGAATGTCAGAAATCATCTTAAGACTCCTTTAATTGATGATTCAAGCGATCCAGCATGTTCAGCGCTTCGAGCGGTGTCATACCGGAAATGTCAGTATGTCGAATGATATCGAGCACTTCTCTTTCCTCTGGAGATAAAGCAAATGACCAGGCATTATCTGTAGCCGAGGCATTTAATGCCCGCTCTCTGCTTTCGGTCAGACCGGAGATGGCGGCCGCTTTAAAGTCTGTGGCAATATCCGCCTGAACAAGCTGCTCCAGCAGTTTCCCAGCGCGAATCAGCACCGTTTCAGGCAACCCTGCCAGTCTTGCAACCTGAATACCATAACTGCGTGACGCTCCGCCCGGTACAATCTTGCGCAAAAAGATGATGTCATCGCCCTCTTCCCTGACATCCACTCTGTAATTGACAACACCGGACATCTTTCCTTCTAACTCTGTCAATTCATGATAATGTGTTGCAAAAAGTGTTTTGGCGCCGATTAATTGAGGGTTGCTGATATACTCCGCTACAGCCCACGCAATACTCAGTCCGTCAAATGTACTGGTGCCGCGGCCGATTTCATCAAGAATGATTAAACTGTCTCTGGTCGCATTGTGCAGGATATTTGCCACTTCTGTCATCTCAACCATAAACGTGCTCTGCCCGCTTGCCAGATCATCCGAAGCGCCAACACGAGTAAATATGCGGTCTGCCACTGAAATCTGTGCTTCGCTGGCAGGAACAAAACTGCCGATCTGGGCCATCAGGACAATCAGCGCTGTCTGACGCATATAGGTGGATTTACCGGCCATATTGGGTCCAGTAATAATGACAAGACGGTGATCCTTCTGATCCAGATACGTGTCATTTGGAACAAAGCTCTGAGGAGGCATCATTTTTTCAACAACAGGATGACGCCCTTCCCGTATATTCAGTCTGCCGTCCGAGAGTATCTGAGGCCGTACATAATGCTCCACGACAGCGACCTCAGCCAGCGAAGCAAAGGCATCCAGAGAAGCGATGGCACGTGCTGCCTTTAAAATGCGGTCGATCTGCTGTCCGACATCATCACGCAGCGCGCAGAACAGCTCATACTCTCGTTCAATCAACCGGTCTCTGGCTCCCAGAATAGAATCCTCAAGTTCTTTTAATTCCGGTGTAATATATCTTTCGGCATTTGTCAGCGTTTGCTTGCGGACATAATCATCGGGGACAAGATCCCTGAAAGAGTTAGTCACCTCAATAAAATAACCGAATACTTTGTTGTAACGGACTCTTAGTTTTTTTATGCCTGTACGGTTGCGCTCCCGCTCCTCAAGGTCGGCAAGCCATTTTGTTCCGTCATTTTTAGCATGCCTGTTTGTGTCGACAACTTCATCAAAACCGTCCCGAATGATACCGCCCTCTCGGATTAATACGGGGGGATCATCAACAATACAGACATGAATGGCATCCGATACATCTGATAAATCGTCAATCTCATCGGCAAGTTGATTTAGCAACGGTGCATTAAACTGTCTCAGGACATCTTGGATATCAGGAATCAGAGCCAATGAGTCAGCCAGTGCCAACATATCACGCGGATTGGCACTGCGATAGGCCACGCGGCTGCTGAGGCGTTCCAGATCATATACAGGAGCCAGCAATTCCCGCAGTTCACTCCTGAAAATACCCTGCTTGCTAAGATCTTCCACTGCATCAAGACGCTTTTCTATCTGGGTACGGTCAGTGAGCGGTTGTTCAATATAATGTCTTAACATACGGGCGCCCATTGCCGTTTTTGTCTTATCAAGCACCCAGTAAAGCGATCCCCTTTTTTCTTTTTGACGCAGCGTCTCGCAAAGCTCAAGATTCCGCCTGGTTGCTGCATCGATCAACATGAAATCTCCCGGAGAGTATAAAGACAAGCTGGAGATATGCTCAAGTGATGTCATCTGGGTCTGTTTCAGGTACTCCAAAAGGATACCCGCAGCCATCATCAGATCAGTTTCCCCTTCAAGACCCAGGGATGCCGGAGAAGCAATTTTGAAATGATCTTTAAGGGCATTCAGGGCATCGTTCTGATTAAAATAATAAGGATCCTGCTTAAAGAATGATGTGCCGTACTGTTCATTCAATGCAACCAGGTCAACACCGCTTTCTTCAAATGCAGGATTATATATCATCTCAGATGGCTCGCATTTAGTGAATTCATCAACAAAACGCGCGGCACTGTCAACACTTGTGACAAAAAAAGACCCTGTTGTGACATCTGCAAAAGAGACAGAAAACAATCCTTTGTGATAGTATACGCACATCAGATATTGATTGCGGGATGCATCGAGCGCCTGGATATCAAGATTGGTGCCGGGTGTTGCGATGCGTACGACCTCCCGCCTGACAATCCCCTGTGCAGTTCGGGGATCTTCTACCTGATCACAGATAGCTACTTTATATCCTTTTGAAACAAGCTGGTTGATATAAGAATCTACGGCGTGGTAAGGAACGCCGCACATGGGTGCTCTCTCTTCAAGGCCGCAGTCCCTGCCAGTCAGTGTCAAAGATAATTCCTTGGACACCAGTTTGGCGTCATCGAAAAAAAGCTCAAAGAAATCACCCAGACGATAGAATAAGATACAGTCACTGTACTCTTCTTTCGTCTTCATATAGAGTTTCATCATCGGAGATAATCTGTCGCGGTCTATCTGCACCTGTCATACTCTCCTTCCGATCAGATAAAAGCCTTTGCTTTCAACAATTTTAACTGGTACGGTTGAACCGATCCGGCAGCTGTCGGTCGGGAAATGCACCAATAGATTATGTTCTGTTCTGCCTGTCATCCATCCTTCCTGATGACGGTTTTGATCTTCAATCATCACCGGAAGTGTCATTCCGACAAATCGTTCGCATCGCTTATATGCTGTTTCATGAACCGCTTCCAATAGTTGATTAAACCGGGCGGCAGCCGTTTCCCCGTCAATCTGACCAGGCATCGTCGCAGCCGGTGTTCCCTGTCTTTTAGAATAAATAAAAGTGAAGGCATTATCAAAACCAGCTTGTTTGACCAAATCGATTGTATCAGCAACATCCCGCTCTTCTTCGCCTGGGAATCCAATCATAATATCTGTTGTCAGCGACAGGTCAGGAATGGCCTTTCGCAGTTTGTCTACCAACGCCAGGTAGTTTTCTCTGGTATATCGTCTGTTCATCGCCTTTAAAATACGGTTGCTGCCGGACTGAACAGGCAAATGCAGATGCTTGCAAACGGTTTGGTTTTCAGCCATCACTCTGATCAGATCATCTGATAAATCCTTTGGATGAGATGTCATAAACCGAATGCGTTCCATCCCGGACTCAGCCGCAACACATTCAAGAAGCTGTGCGAACGAAACAGGGTTTTCGAGCGTTTTTCCGTAAGAATTCACATTTTGCCCGAGGAGCATGATCTCCTTAACGCCATCCTGATGCAGCATCTTTATTTCCTGCATTATTTCTTCTTTTGTACGGCTTCTCTCCCTGCCGCGCACATAAGGAACGATACAGTAAGAACAAAAATTATTACAACCGTACATAATATTGACGCCGGCTTTAAAAGTGAAGCTGCGCTTCGAGGGCAGCCTGTCTGCCTCTCCCGCATACTCCTTCTCGTATATTTCAACCAATGTTTCATGGATATTTCCCAGCCGGTTAATGAGTGTCTGCTCCAACAGTACAGGAAAGCGATCCAGATTAAATGTCCCGAAAACCAGATCGACAAATGGCAGCCTGTTTTTTAATTCGGCTGCTGCGCGCTGTTCCTGCATCATGCAGCCGCAGACTGCAATGATCATATGCGGATGATCTTTTTTGTAGTTTTTCAGTTGACCAAGTCTGCCATAGACACGTGTATTGGCATTCTCGCGCACCGTACATGTGTTATAAATAACAAAATCAGACTCTTCCTGGTCAGATAATCTGAACCCGGCTTCAGCGAGAACGCCTTTGATCTTTTCAGAATCATGTGCATTCATCTGACACCCAAAAGTAACGACACAGGCAGTGGGCCTGTGTCCGATCACTCCGGCATAACGGTCTGTTAAAACTGATAATCTGTGTTGATCAAACATATCTGTTATCTGCTGTATAAAAAACATTATTTTCAGTTACAATACAATCAATCGGCACATCTGTCTTAGCCGCCGGAATCCCGTCTGTTCTCTGAAACGAAAAGGCCGGCATAACAGTTATACCAAGCGTGCTGCCCGAAAGGTAACGGTCGTAGTAGCCATGGCCGAAGCCAAGGCGGTTACCTTGTAAATCAAAGGCAATACCGGGAACAAGAATCAGTGAATGATCTGTGCTCTGAAGCTTCCTCACCTGATCTGTGTTGACCGGTTCTGAAATCCCGTATTGACCAGCTGACACCTCATCGAGAGATAAGATCCTGTAAAAAGTCATCCTGTGGCCAGCCTCGCATTTGGGAACGGCGACTTTTTTATGATTTGTCAGAGCGTGTTTGATGAGATGTTTCATATCCGGCTCATTGTCAAAACTCATGAAAGCAAAAAGAATATCAGCTTCTTTATAAAACGGCAGTTTAATTATTTTTTCGCAGATGGCCTGACTGCACAATTCCCAGTCATCACAGGAAAGATGTCTGCGCTTTGTCTTAATCATACTTCTGATTTGTTCTCTCTTTTGAGCGGCAGCCAGTTCCATGACAATAATCCTCCATCAGTTAAATCTGTCTAATCTGGCTGATAGAAAATGAAACCTGTCAAGGATCTTAACGACACGCACACCGCCGGGCATCATTAAAAGCTCACTTCGGGATAATCCGCCAAGAGATAGAAGCGCTATAGCATAAACCAGTACAGCAACGATTAAAGCTAAAATAGTCGCTATATGGCCCAGATGAACAACTCTGAATAAACGATAGGCCAAGAATGTGATGAGCCCCATGATGACCGATGCCGTCAACGGAATGAAAAACGTCTTCTTAAACTCCTGAGTATACCCCGTGTACCGCTTGATCGAAAACTGATTGAGCAGGCACATGGACAGTGAAAATACAATATTGGAGAGCACCACTGCATAGATTGTCAGGTGGAATATAATCAGCATAATCAACAGTGAAACTAAATGTATCAACAAAGATATAGCAGCATTTCTGACAGGTGTCATCATCCTGTCAATTCCCTGCAAAAGAGCATTAGTGACTGTAGAAAGACAGTAAAATACAACTGAGACAGATCCCAGCTGAAGCATCAATGCCGGCTTATCAATATTGCCGCTGTATAAGAGGTCAATAATCGGATGTGCCAGAATGAGATAACCAATAAAACTGGGAATGGCTACAACCATGGCAAATCGGATAGACAGAGCCATTTTGCTGAACATACCGGCTGTATTTCCCTGCACTTTTTCAGATGTCAGTGATGGAATGACAGAGACAGCCAGTGCATTGGCGATCGCAAGAGGAACATTAATCAACGTATTGTACTTACCTGAAAACATTCCCAGCATGGCAGAATACGATGATTCCTTAAACCCCTGAATCGACATCACTTTGGCGAAAACTGCCTGGTCGATTACTTGACTGATATTGTAGATAGCTGTGCTTAAAATGACAGGCGCAATTGTGACAAGGAGAACTCCAAAAAGTGTACTGTATTTTTCGACGTGCTGACCGCCTTGCTGACTGAATTTTTTGAGGCTGCGGCGCATGAAGTACAATAAAAGCAACAGAAAAAGCAGTGCTGTCATGGCACCGGTTACTGTGCCAAGTGTACCGCCGGCTGCGCCGTAAGCTCCGGCAAGATTGTCAGTAGTCCCGGCTGCTTTCATCGCACGGGTTCCGGCTTTAAAGAAATAACTGGCAGCCAGCAAACTGACAACCGCATTGATAATCTGCTCTAAAATCTGTGATACGGCTGTCGGATACATAGTGCCAAGGCCTTGGAAAAAGCCGCGCATAACACCTAATATGGCGACAATAAATAGACCGGGCGCCAGAACGCGCAGAGCATAGATTGACAGGTGCATGCTCATGATTCCTGTTGCAATACCATCAGCGGCTAAAAAGATAATCAACGCCACAGCACCGCCGACAGTGAATGCGAAGATCAACGCGGTTTTGAACACTTTAATGACATCACCCATCTCACCGCGTGCTTTACGCGCTGAAACGAGCTTTGAAACGGCCAGAGGAAGTGAATAAGAGGTCAGAAGCAAAGCGATAGAGTAAATCTCAAAAGCGACACCGTAAAAACCCTGCCCTTCATCTCCCAGTATGTTGTTCATCGGGATCCTGTAAGCCAGACCAATCAGACGGGTCAGCATTCCGGCCGCTGCAAGGACAGCACCCTGTATCAAAAAATCCCGGTTACCTTTTTTCTTTTCAGAAGGCATTTAAATATTCCTCGTCAAATGAAGTTCGCCCAGTATGCGGCGCTGGGCATCTTCCATCTCTTTTCTTTCTTTTTCATCCATATGGTCATAACCGCACAGATGCAACAAGCTGTGAAGAAGCAAAAAAGCATACTCGCGCAATACTGAATGACCATACTCTTCTGCCTGACTGATGACTCTCTGCTTACACAGGGCTACACTTCCCAGCATCAGTTCTCCGCTGTCCGGTTCGAACAGATTATCAGCCAGTTCTTTTGGCCAGCAGCCAGGGAATTCAAACTCAATATTCGGAAAAGACAACACATCTGTCGGAGCATCAATACCGCGATGCTGTCTGTTCAGCTCCTGAATCTCTTTCTCATCACACAATAAAAGATCACAGGTCAGTTCATATTCATCCTTCGTGTAATCAGCTGCAGCCTCCAGCAAAGTCACTGCAACCCCCTGGATATCAAGCTCCTGAGGAAGAGCGCCTGCTCCTGTTTCCTCGATGTTTATTGTCATTATATTTTCCTCCGGAACTGCTTTCAAAGCGTTCATATGCATCAACAATCTTCTGAACAAGAGGATGACGCACGACATCAAGACTGGTCAGTTCACAGACTGCTATTTCAGAAATCTTTTTAATCACGCGCACAGCGATTGTCAGACCGGAAACACTGCCTGCAGGAAGATCTTTTTGAGTCATATCGCCGGTGATGACAACCTTAGACCCAAAACCGATTCTTGTCAAAAACATTTTCATCTGCGCAGGTGTCGTGTTCTGTGCCTCATCCAGTATGATAAATGCCCGATCGAGTGTACGTCCACGCATATAGGCAAGCGGCGCCACCTCAATCAGCCCGCGTTCAGTATGTTTCAGAAAGCTCTCTGCTCCCATGATTTCATAGAGCGCGTCATATAATGGGCGAAGATAAGGATCCACCTTGCTCTGTAAATCTCCGGGCAAAAAGCCAAGATTCTCTCCGGCTTCTATAGCCGGACGCGTCAGGATAATACGGTCGACATCGTGATTTTTAAAAGCTGTTATGCCCATCGCCATGGCAAGATAAGTCTTACCGGTACCGGCCGGTCCAAGCCCGAAGGTGATCATATGCTCTTTAATCGCATTGACATAGTTTTCCTGTCCCAGTGTTTTTGGAACAATTGGCTTTCCGGCGAGAGTATGACAGATAATATGTTCGTCCATCCCGCTCATTCGAAATGGAACATGATCATGACCGAGAGAAATGGCATAATTGACACTCTGCTCGTCTAATGTTTTACCTTTTTCGGATAATTCCGCCAGTTGATTAATCACTTTTCCCGCTTCATCGACGCGCTCCTCCGGCCCCGCCACTTTGATGGCTCCGTCACGGGTCATCAGAGATACACCAAATGAAGCTTCTATCTTTCGGGCATATACATCAAACTGTCCAAATATATCCTGAACAACTGAAGCAGGTAAATGAATCGTTAATTCACGTTTTGTCTCTTCCAAATTTTATTCCTCACAGTTTAAAGCCAGCAGGAAATAAGGCTTTAAACGGATATGTAACTAAGTTCTCTCCATCAAGCAGAACAATTTTAAACTCTTGCGGATCACAGAACTCCTGCATCACCTGACGGCATACACCACATGGTGGACAGGGTCTGGCAGCTTTTTCATCTGCTGCACCACCGGCAATCGCGATGGCCGTAAAGTGACGGTCTCCTTCGCTGACAGCTTTTGCGAAAGCAGTCCGTTCTGCACAAATAGACGGTGAAAAAGCACTGTTTTCCACATTACACCCTGTATACACTTTACCATTGTCGCATAAAAGTGCTGCGCCCACAGTAAAGTGAGAATAAGGTGCATAAGCATTCTCGCGCATACGAAGTGCAGTATCCATCAATCCGCGATAATCTTTCACTGTTGCTTCCCTCGCTTATCATCATGAGCGATCAATGATCTGAGCGCAATCAATGCCGTTTCAATAGGACGTGTTATATCATGGTTTTGCTCATTATCAAGTCCGGCAGCCGCTCTTTCCTGATTGGCAATGGCTAACAAGACGGTTCCGACTCGTACTCCAAGATAGCTTCCGCAAACAAAAAGAGCTGCAGATTCCATTTCTGAAGCCAGTGTGCCCAGTTTCTTCCAGGCGTTCCATTTGTAGAGCAACATCTCTGAAGTTGGCATTTTTTCCGGTTGATGCTGTCCGAAAAAAGCATCCTTGCACTGCACAACACCTGCATGATAGATGCGGTTTTGACTGCGGGCAGCTTCAACAAGAGCATGGGTTACATCAAGATCAGCAACCGCGGGAAACTCAATAGGCGCATACTCCCGCGTTGTTCCTTCCATACGGATTGCTCCGGTGGCAATGACCAGATCTCCGCCTTTTACACGAGGAGCAATCCCTCCGCACGTGCCCACCCTGATAAATGTATGGGCACCGCATGCAACAAGTTCTTCAAGCGCAATCGAAGCAGACGGGCCGCCGATTCCGGTTGACACAACAGATACCGGAATATGATCAAGGGTTCCTGTATATGTTGTGAATTCTCGGCTGTCTGCAACCAGACTGGCATCATCCAGATAGTCAGCAATGATACGGCATCGCTTTGGATCTCCTGGAAGAATGACATATTGGCCGATATCTCCAGGGCCGACATTTGTATGATACTGCTTGCCACTCCCCTCTGTGTAGTCAATCATGGTTAAAGCCTTTCATAATTTCTCTTTGTGATATCTGAAAACTTTCCATCCGGAGAAAACAATACGACAGAGAAAATCGTATTACCCTTCGGCATCTCAATCGGTCCTTCATATCTGTCTGAAGTGGCGGTAGGCTCTGTTCCGTCCATCGTGTAGTATGCAGTATACCCTTCAGGAACCTTCACTTCAATCTGTTGTGCTCCGGTATACTGACCTGTGCTGGGTGTCACGGCAGGTGCATCAGCAATTGGTATTTCGACCTTATAATCAAAAGTGACAGGGAGACTTTCAATTCCCTTTTTGTTGACAGAAATGGCCTTTACCGCAGTCTCTCCTTCTGATATCTGAATGGGATTGATATAGCGTTTTGATTCTTTTGTGGGGTCAGAGCCATCTGTTGTGTAGTAAATGTTTTCAGCCCCGTTTGCCTCTAATGAAACTTGTTGTACATCATCGTAAGATCCCTCTTCCAGAGATGACGTCGGTTCAGGGGCATTGTATTGTTTGAGTTTGTTGAGCAAACTCTCATCTTCAATCGTATCAAGAACCTCGGCTATTTTAGAAGACTCCTTACTGTCAATATAAAAGGCAAACAGAACTTCATACAATGACGTGTTATCAGGATATTTGCTGATTACATCGAGTAAATATGCTTCAGCCTCTTCTTCCTTATCCTGAGAAATATAAACCTTATACAAAGCCCGGTAAGCAGCATCCTTGTCCGGGTGTCGGTCAATCGCCTTATTTAACAGCCTCTCAGCTTCTGTGTAACGATTGTCCTGATGTGCTCTTTTGGCACGCGAAACCAATCCTGAATAGGAATTCCAGTATATTAAAAAGACAAGAATAGCAATCGAAGCCAACAGCAGAAACATCGTGATCAACAGATTTCTGCGCTGCTTCTTTTTACGCCTTAACTGTTCCTGACGCACTTTACGGCGACGGGCTATCTCGGCCTCTCTCGCTGCCTGTGCTCTTTGTCTGGCAGCATACTGATCCGGCCTGCGTCGTCCGCCAGAATCCTCTATCTCCCTCGCAAGTACATCATCGAGCGGATTATAGTCAGGCACCATCTGCACTTCATATCCGCAGTCCGGACAAACGAGCATACTGTCCGGAATGTCGGATCCGCATCGTGGACATCTCATCATGATTACCGATTTCTCCTTGCAGCAAGTAAACAGTTATACATTAACATTGCAACCGTCATGGGACCGACACCGCCCGGAACAGGTGTAATAGCCGAAGCGATCTGACTGACTTCATCATACTTGATATCGCCGCAGAGTTTACCCTGCTCATCTCTGTTCATGGCTACATCAATCACGACAGCACCTGGCTTGACATATTCTGCAGTAATCATGTTGGCCTGTCCGACTGCTGAGATCAGAATATCGGCCTGCTTTGTATACTGCGCCAGATCTTTAGTGTGAGAATGACATACTGTAACGGTGGCGTTTCTCTCCAGCATCAATGCAGCCATCGGTTTTCCGACAATATGGCTGCGTCCGACAACGACACAGTGAGCTCCATCTGTCTGGATGTTGTATTCATCTAGAAGGCGGATAATTCCCGCCGGTGTACACGGCAGAAGGGATTCTTCCCCTGCAATCATTTTGCCGGTGTTAATCGGATGAAATCCGTCTACATCCTTTTTGGGATCAATCGCATTTCTGCAGGCAACCGCATCGAGGTGATCGGGCAGCGGCAATTGCACAAGCACACCGCTGATCTGATCATCTGTGTTGCACTGATCAATCTTTTCAAGAAGCATTTCCTGCGTGATTGTATCAGGCAGATGCCATATCTCGGATTCTATGCCTACATTTTCACAAGCTTTTTTCTTGTTGCGCACATAGATAGTTGAAGGGCCAAAATCACCTACCTGGATCACAATCAGTTTAGGTGCAAATCCATATTGCTCCTGAAATGAAATGCAATCAGCTTTTACCTCTTCTCTAACGCGTGCAGCAACTGCTTTCCCGTCAATCACGACTCCCGTCATCTAGCTTTCCCCCTCTTTGATTAATCGTCCTGTAATAAACTTTGTTCAAACTCATCAGCAGATGTCATGAGAACGCGGCGCGGTTTTGTCCCTTCCTCTTCTCCGACAACACCTGCTTCACACAGCTGATCCATGATGCGTGCCGCACGGTTAAAACCGATTTTAAACCGACGCTGCAGCATACCGATGGAAGCTTTCTCTTTTTCAATGATGAACTTACCGGCCTCGACAAAATATTCGTCGCGATCGTCTTCCTGCGACTCCTGTCCGGAGATCGTCTGTGATCCGCCAATGGTCGAAGAAGCAGCACTCACCTGTTCAATTGTTGATTCATCATAACCGGTCTCCTGATTGTGTTTAATGACATAGTCAACCACTTTGCTGACTTCATCATCAGAGACAAATGCTCCCTGTACACGGACAGGTTTAGGATATCCTGACGGGAAAAAGAGCATATCGCCTTTTCCCAGCAGTTTTTCCGCACCATTCATATCAAGGATCGTTCTTGAATCTACACCGCTGGTGACTGCAAAGGCGATGCGCGAAGGCATATTAGCCTTGATCAGTCCGGTAATGACATTCACAGAAGGCCTCTGTGTCGCGATCACCAGATGAATACCGGCGGCCCGTGCTAGCTGCGTTAATCTGACAATCGCATCTTCAACTTCTTTTGATGAAACCATCATCAAATCAGCAAGTTCGTCAACAATTATGACGATCTGAGGAAGCGGGCGAAGCGTATCCTCTTCATCTTGAGGCTTCTTCTTTAATTCGCGCTTCAGACGCGTATTGTACTCTTCTATCTTACGCGCTCCGAATTCGGCAAACAGACGGTAGCGGCGGCCCATCTCCGCAACAGCCCAATTCAGTGCACCTGCCGCTTTTTTGGGATCTGTAACAACAGGGATCAGCAAATGAGGAATGTTATTATAGACCGATAACTCCACTACCTTGGGATCGATCATGATCATCTTAACCTCATCAGGTTTGGCCCGGTACAAAAGACTCATGATGATGGTGTTAATACAGACTGACTTACCGGATCCGGTTGCACCAGCTATCAACACATGCGGCATCTTTTGAATGTCCGCGATCACCGGCATACCGGCAATATCACGGCCGGCAGCAAAAGCGATCCTGGATTTTTGGTTCTTAAAAGCCTCATCTTCCAACAAATCGCGCAGCATCACCGTCATGTTTGTCTTGTTGGGTACTTCGATACCGACAGCTGCTTTTCCGGGAATCGGCGCCTCAATACGGATATCTGAAGCAGCAAGATTTAACTTTATATCACTCTCGAGCGAAACGATGCGGCTGACTTTAACTCCTGCTTCCGGCTGCAGCTCATATCTGGTGACCGCAGGCCCGCAGCTGACGTCAGTGACAGTGACATTAACCCCAAAACTTTGTAATGTATCCTCAAGCTTTTGAGCCGTCTCGCGAAGATAACTGCGTGAGTCACCTGAAGAGCGGGAACCGCGTGACAAAAGTGAATATGGCGGAAACACATAATCACTGTCCAAAGCAGTTGAATCGCCAGAGAGAATCATTTCTTCTGTTTTTGTTGCTTTTGCAGATCCTTCATTGCCGGATGCGTCAGCGTTCTTTGTTTTGACCTGCTTACGGGCTGTCTTCTTTTTCACTTCAGGCTGATGGCTGTCTTTACCCCGCGCATCACCAACCGTTTGATAGAGAGAATCTTCAGAAATCTCAGCCTGTCCAGAACTATCTGTATCTGATAATTCAACAATATCAGGAGATCGTCCTACAGAAGTACCGCCTGCTTTTGATTTCTGTCTGCTCACTGGAGCGTTGGGTTCATCCAGTGTGGTGAACAGAGAATCATGAATGTGAATATCTTCATGGTGATCGGTGACATCTGTACTCTTTGTATCTTTGATGTCAAAATATCGCGGATCGGATTCATACTGCGGCCTTTCTACAGGAGGTCCTTCAGCCAAATCATCCTGTTTTTGATCAGCTTTTTCTTTCCTCTTTTCCTTTTTTGCTTTTTTCTCCTCTTTCTTTGCTGCCCTCTCCGGAGAGCTGTCTTTCAGGATAATCTGGCGCACGGATCTGATGATCAACCCGTCAGTTAAAAGCTCAGACAAAAGCAGTCCGATGACAATCAAGACAAAAGCCAGACCGACGGCACCGAGAGCCGGACGCAGAAAACGCACAATTAATGCGCCAAAAGTGCCGCCGCCATTACCGCGGCTCACACATTGTGCATAGTCATCAGAAAAAGACGCCTGCTTGTCATACGGAATCACAAAATGATGAATCAGAGCACACAAAACCCAAAAGAGAAAAAAGGCTACAACCGCTTTCATGAGAGCGCTGGCCCGCATCTTCCGCAGTACCAGCTGCGTGATCATATAATAGACCCAGATCCACAGCAGGACAGGGAAAATCCATCCGAGCAGACCGAATGTACCGATCAGCGCGTTATGAATGATTCCTCCCAGCGAACCGCAAAGTCCAAACAGGCTCAGCTCACAGAAAACAGCTAAAGCTGCTAAGATGATTAACGCAATCACCCAGGGTTTTTTATTCACTTTTTTCCTTCTGGTGCGTTTACTCATTCATTATTCCTCATAATCCGCATTGTGGTAGACATCCTGCACATCATCATCTTCTTCCAGAATGTCAAGCGTTTTGACGAGATTTTTAATATCTTCAGGATCTGTCAAGGACACTTCTGTTTGCGGAATCATTGTCACTTCAGCTGATGCCATAGGAACACCTTTTTTCTCCAGTTCATAACGAACATCAGAGAAGTCGTTAGGATCTGTGAGGATCTCATAAGAGTCTTCTTCCTCGGAGAAATCTTCTGCTCCGCAGTCAAGCGCGTCCATCATCAGTGTATCAGCATCGCCGTCATATTCGTCCTTATCTACGATAATCTGTCCTTTCTGATCAAACATAAATGAAACACAGCCCTGCGTTCCGATATTGCCGTTACCTTTTGTAAAAGCGTGGCGTACATTGGAAGCTGTCCGGTTTTTATTGTCTGTCAGTGCCTCGACAATAATGGCTGTTCCTCCTGGGCCGTATCCTTCATACGTAGCCCGTTCATAACGATGCTCGCCGTCCTCTCCCGCCGCTTTTTTAATTGCCTTGTCAATCGTATCGTTTGGCATATTGTTTGATTTCGCTTTGGCGATCGCATCACGCAGACGGCTGTTGCTGGCTGGATCTGAGCCGCCGCCTTCACGTACTGCGACAGCCAGTTCACGGCCGAGTTTTGTAAAGATTTTGCCCTTTGCGGCATCATTTTTTTCTTTTTTGTGTTTGATGTTAGCAAACTTTGAGTGTCCTGACATTCTTTTTATACCCTTTCTAAATCACTTGGTTTTTGATTAAATCCCCAGCGGCGACAGTATAATCACCGACATAACTGGAATCGTAATAACAGATAAAACAGTCGAAATAAAAACATACCTGGACGATATTGTCCTGTTAACGCTGTGCATTTGAGCAAACATGACGCCGGTAGCTGATCCGGGCATTGCTGTGATAATCACCAGCACTCCTTTGATCAGCGGATTGATCGGAAGGAAATACAAAATGCCCAGAATCACAGCCGGAACGATCATCAGCCGAATCAGTGCAAACAGATATAGAAATCTGTTCTCAAATATACCTTTCACCGGCTTTTCAGCGAGTGTGGATCCGATAATAATCATTGACAGCGGAACGGTGGCGTCTCCGATTAACTGAAACGTATCCTGCAGTACACCAGTAAACTTAAAAGAAAACATCGCTAACACTAATACAAGTACAGCTGATATAATCGGTATGTTGATAATTTTTCTTAAACTGAATGACGGATCGTCTGAACCAGCCTTAGCATACTGCCACATGCCATAAGAAAACATCAGTATACTGATCGGTATATTGAGCAGCGATGCGTACAACAGCGCTTTTTCACCCCACAGCATCAGCACAACTGGCAAGCCCATAAACGCATTGTTTGTGAACACAAGAAAATACTTGTAAACCGGTCTTTCTTTCTGAGAACACGGAAAAAACCGTGTTATCAATTCTGCGGCGGCAATTAGAACGCCGCAGATGACGGCTCCGGCCGCAACGATGATCAACAGATCTGACCGGGTTGCCTTGGTCGCGCTCAGCGATGCCAGCATCATAGCGGGTGTTGTAATGTCAACAGCAAGTTTAGACAAGTCTTCATTGGTCTTGGCACTTAGTATATGCCCCTTGTGAGCTGCAAAGCCGAGCATCATCATGATGGCCAGAGACAGCATCTTGCCCAGAACATAACTGAAACTCATGAATCTTGCTTCCTGATCTCTACGACCTGAATCATATTATCGGAGACACTGATCACATTGAACAGATAGCCCCCGTACTCAACTTTGATATCCTCATCAGGCGTAGGGATATGGTCGATTCTGGAAACCAGAAACCCGTTCAGAGTCTCATAGTCCCCTTCTTCAAAGTCAATCGGAATCTCCTCTTTTAAATCAGAGAGCTCAATCATTCCTTTCGCCAGAAACGATCCGTCTTTTTGTCTGGTAAAGAGCACTTCCTCCTCGTCATACTCGTCAAGTATATTACCCATAATCTCTTCGATAATATCTTCCATTGTGGCTAGTCCGGCTGTCTGGCCATATTCATCAACCACAATAACAATATGCGCCTTTTCCTGCTGCATCATTCTGAAGATGCCGTCAATCTCTTTTGATTCAGGGACAAAACTGACAGGCCGGATATACTCTTCCAACTCACTGAGCGATTTATCGCGCAGATCATGATTCAGATAAGCCCGGACTGCATCCCGAAGATGAATCATGCCGATTATTGAATCGATATCTCCTTCATAAATTGGAAAACGCGAGAAGTTCTGTGTCAAAATAAACATTAACGCATCCTGCAGCTTCTCTTCCGAGGAAAGCGCCGCTATATCTTTCCGATGCGTCATGACCAGCTTGACATCCTTATCACCGTATTTAATAAAGTTTCTCAGAATCTCCACATCATCGTCGTCAAAGATTCCCTCTGTCCTGCCAGCTTCGACAATAGACATGATCTTGCCGGCAACTCTCTTTTGTTCGGCAGGATCGGAGTTATCTTTTTTCATGGAAAATCATCCCTCCTTTTTAATGGATTTAAAAATAGTCAACGGAAGCGACGATGCGACCGTCTTCAAAGTAAACACGCGGTATACGTTTATTTAAATCACAGACAAATTCATAGTTAAAACGCCCTGATAATTGAGCCAGTTCTTCAACCGTGATCTCTTCATCTCCGTCAGTGCCGATCAGCGTGACAGGGTCAAGAAATGAGACATCCGGAATATCTGACACATCAACCATAAACTGATCCATACATACACGGCCGAGAATCTTCGCCCGTTTCCCGCGGATCAACACAGATCCTTTTTCAGAAAGCGAGCGCGGATAACCGTCCCCATAGCCGACAGGCACCGTCGCGATACGCATCGTGTGATCTGCCGTAAACAGGCCGCCATAGCTGACTGAATCACCTGCATGAATGTCTTTTACCATAATGACGCGGCTTTTGAGCGAGAGGGCCGGTTTTAATCTGACATGAGTACGATCAACCTCTTCCGAAGGATATAACCCATACATCGCAATTCCTGCCCTGACAAGAGGATATGGCAGCGAACCGAAATCAATAATGCCCGCACTGTTGGCCGCATGAACAAGCGGAAAACTAATTCCCCTTTTATGCAGGGCGTCAATCATATAGTTAAATGAATTGATCTGTTTCTCAGTAAAAGCTTTATCAGCCTCATCTGCTTTTGAGAAATGAGTAAATATACCCTCTGTTTCTAATTCAGGCAATTGGCAAAGCGCTTCGATCTGATCAATGGATTCTTGAGTGCAGGAAAATCCCAGCCGGTTCATCCCGCTGTCAATTTTAACGTGAACATATGCCTTAAGATTTAAAGCTGCAGCCCTTTCTGCGATTTCTACAGCCATATCATAAGTGTAGACATTCATCCGCACTTCATTTTCAATCATGGCATCATACTGGTCTGGAAAGACACATCCGAGCACTAATACAGGTTTGTGAAGAGGAACCGCTTTGAGTTCAAGCGCTTCGTCTCCGGTAGCAACTCCGTATCCCCATACAAAGGACAGCTCTTCCAGCATCTGTCCGATACGTTCACATCCATGCCCATATCCATCAGCTTTGATGATACCCATTAATGAAGAATGTCCGGG
>CADBOU010000123.1 GCA_902796355.1 uncultured Lachnospiraceae bacterium | reverse complement strand
CATCTGAGCAGCACCGGTGATCATGTTCTTGACATAGTCAGCATGCCCTGGGCAGTCAACGTGTGCATAGTGACGCTTCTCTGTCTCATACTCAACGTGTGCTGTAGAGATTGTGATACCACGCTCTCTCTCTTCCGGAGCCTTATCGATGTTCTCGAAATCAACCTTTACGTTACCCGGTACACGATCTGCCAGCACCTTTGTAATGGCAGCTGTCAGCGTTGTCTTACCGTGGTCGACGTGTCCGATTGTACCGATATTACAATGCGGTTTTCTCCGTTCAAATTTTTCTTTTGCCATTATTCAATCCTCCTCAAACTAAATTACACTCAGATACAATGATTATATTGCAAATATTTCCTTTTTTCAAGCTGTTTTTAGTTTACTTTGACAAGAGCTTTTCCTGTACATTCTTCGGTACTTTTTCGTACTTATCAAAGAACATTGAGTAGTTTCCTCGGCCCTGTGTGCGGGAGCGCAGATCAGTTGCATAGCCGAACATTTCAGACAGCGGAACATAAGATGTAACCTTCTTGCCGCCGCCGATGTCTTCCATGCCCTCAATCCGGCCGCGCCTGGAGTTCAGATCGCCGATGACATCGCCCATGTACTCCTCGGGCATTGTCACTTCAACCTTCATGATCGGCTCAAGCAGAACCGGTTCAGCCTGTTCCATAGCCTTCTTGAAGGCCATCGATCCGGCGATGTGGAAGGCCATCTCACTGGAGTCAACCTCGTGGTAGGAACCGTCATAGACGACTGCCTTGACGCCGACCACCGGATAGCCGCCGAGCGGTCCGCTCTGCATCGCTTCCTCGATACCTTCACCGACTGCCGGGATGTATTCCTTCGGAATATTTCCTCCGACAACTTCGGACTCGAAGCTGAATGTCTCTTCCGCGTTAGCTTCCATCGGCTCGAAGCGAACCTTACAGTGTCCGTACTGGCCGCGGCCGCCGGACTGCTTCGCATACTTGGAGTCGACATCTGCTCCCTTGGTGATCGCTTCACGATACGCAACCTGCGGGGCACCGACATTGGCTTCCACCTTGAACTCACGCAGCAGACGGTCGACGATGATCTCCAGATGGAGCTCGCCCATACCGGCGATGATTGTCTGACCGGTATCCGGGTCTGTATGCGCCTTGAACGTCGGATCCTCTTCAGCCAGCTTTGCGAGAGACTCGCCCAGCTTGCCCTGAGATGCCTTTGTCTTCGGCTCGATCGCCAGCTCGATAACCGGATCCGGGAATTCCATCGACTCAAGGATAACCGGATGCTTTTCATCACAGATTGTATCACCGGTCGTTGTGTTCTTGAATCCGATTGCAGCTGCAATATCACCTGAGTAAACCATATCCAGCTCCTGACGCTTGTTCGCGTGCATCTGCAGAATACGGCCGACTCTCTCTTTTTTATCCTTTGTGGCATTAAGCACATAGGAGCCTGACTTCATCGTTCCCGAATAAACACGGAAATAAGCCAGCTTGCCAACATACGGATCAGTCATGATCTTGAATGCCAGCGCTGAGAAAGGCTCGTCATCGGACGAATGACGCACAACCTCATTGCCGCGGTCATCAACGCCTTCGATCGCCGGAATATCTGTCGGAGCCGGCATGAATTCGACGATCGCATCGAGCAGCTTCTGAACACCCTTCTGCTGATGGGCGCTGCCGCAGCATACCGGCACAGCGGTACACTCGCACGTTGCCTTGCGCAGCACTTCCTTCAGACGGTCCGGTGACGGCTCTTCGCCTTCGAGATACTCGAGCATCAGATCATCATCCAGCTCGCAGATTTTCTCAATCAGCTCTGTGTGATAGTTTTCCGCCTCTTCCTTCATATCATCCGGAATCGGCACAATACTGATGTCCTCACCCTTCGCATCATTGTAAATATAGGCCTCCATCTCCATCAGGTCGATGATGCCTTCAAAATGGTCCTCTTTACCGATCGGCAGCTGCAGCACAATGGCGTTTTTGCCGAGGCGTTCGCGGATCTGATCCACTGCAGCGTAGAAGTTTGCGCCGAGGATATCCATCTTGTTGATAAAAGCCATACGGGGTACATTGTAGGTGTCAGCCTGACGCCAGACATTTTCTGACTGCGGCTCAACACCGCCCTTGGCACAAAAGACACCGACAGCGCCGTCGAGAACGCGCAGAGATCTCTCTACCTCAACGGTAAAGTCCACGTGTCCCGGGGTGTCAATGATATTGATTCTGTGCTCCAGCGCACCCTCTTTCGGCTTCGCGTG
>CADBOU010000122.1 GCA_902796355.1 uncultured Lachnospiraceae bacterium | reverse complement strand
TCGATATAGTCAACGTCTTTCCCGTCGAGGAGCTTTGCAATCGCCTTCAGATTGCCATTGCATCCGCCTTTAAAAGAAATATTTCTGACAATCTGTCCGTCCAGTTCAAAACTGATCTGCGACGGGCAGATGTTTTTTGTCCGATAGGTGTATTCCATCATAACCTCGCTTATGCACTGATAAAATCAAGAATGGCAGAGGCATCCATGTACCCTTTTTGATACAGCAGGTCCTGCGCCTTCTTGTCTGTCGTCAATGTCTTCATGCCTTCAATAGAGTCAGGCGCCACGATCAGAACGCGCCCTTCCTCTTCATAGCGCTTGGCCAGATCAAGCTGCCTGTTGTAGAGATGCGCGCGCCCGGCAAGTGCCTTGGCCGCTCTCGGGTACTGCTTACGCATGGCCTTGGCGGCCGCTCTGTCTTTCTTTGGCTTCCGGTAATAATTCCGGGGTCTTGTCAGGATCAGGACTACCTTATCGCACCCCTCCTCAAATGCCTTGTCGACCGGAATCGGATTGGCGATCCCGCCGTCATAGTAGCCGTGACTTTTGTACATATACGGCTTATTGACCCACGGCACACAGCAGGAGGCAGAGATGATGCTGTAGTCATCTTTCTTAAAATCATCTTTATAAAAATACCGGGGCTTTCCCGTCTCGGCGTCGGCTGCGACAACACACATCTTCTGAGGGCTGTCCATCATCGCCTCGAAGTCAAGCGGATCTTCTCCATCCGAATTGGAGAGCGTGCTATAAATATAATCCAGGTTAATAAAATTCCCGGTTGTCACCTTCTGCCACAGACCCATGTACTGACTCCGGCGTGCATACTCCATATAGAAGCGGTAATTGCGCCCGCGCTGGCCTGATACATAGGAAGAGGCATTCGCGCTTCCCGCGGACACCCCGAAAACATAATCAAACCTGACATCATTGTCCATACACCAGTCGTAGACGCCCGCGCCGTAGATCCCGCGCATACCGCCTCCGACATCAATTGAACCAATCATAACAAATACCCAAAATACAACGCATAACTGACAAGCATCACCACACCGCCCCATCTGTGCAGCATACGCTTTTTGTGAAACACCACACAGATCCACAGGAGCACCGCGCTGAGCGCTGCCACGACGCTGTCAAAAGTGAAACTGCTCTGGTACGGCACCGGCGTGATAAGCGCCGCTGTACCAATGACAAATAATAAGTTAAAAATATTGCTGCCGACGATATTACCGACTGCGATATCAGCTTCTTTTTTCATCGCCGCAGTGACGGAGGTCACCAGCTCCGGCAGAGATGTGCCGAAGGCCACGATCGTCAATCCGATAATCCGTTGGCTCACCCCAAGTATCTCGGCGATCTTAGTCGCTGCATCGACAGAAATATTACTGCCGAAAATGATCAATGCAAGACCGATCAGAAAAAGTGCAATCATCTGCCACAGAGGCCGCACCTTGGGGGCATCTTCTTCCTGCACATCCTCTTTAGTTGGTTTCTTATGATGGCTGTTCTTTGACATATAGAAGAGATAGCTTAAGTAGGCGATAAAGAGCACCCATAGAATGGCACCGTCAAAACGGCCGATCACCTTGTCGCGCAGGCCGATCAGCGCAAAAATGACCGTGATAAAAAAGACGAACGGGATCTCATATTTGACCGTTGACTCATGCACGGCAAGAGGCGTAATGACTGCGGTCAGACCAAGGATCAGCAGGATATTTAATATATTGCTCCCCAGCACATTGCCGACAGCGATGTCAGCGCTGCCTTTGACGGCCGCTGAGATACTGATCGCCGCCTCCGGCGCACTGGTTCCCATCGCAACGATGGTCAAACCGATCACCAGTTTTGACATGCCGGCTTTCTCGGCAATCCCTGATGCTCCGTCAACCAGCCAGTCTGCACCCTTGACCAACAAAACAAACCCGGCTATTAAAATTAGAACCTGTAAAAAAATCTGCATGCAAACAGTGTATCACATTTGCATGCAGATGTCCTGAAATCTTTTTTTACAGTCATCAATGTTTCTTTAAGCTTCAGTCTTTGGTACTCCCAGATATGCTTTTAACTCATCCATGATGACCTCGCCCTTCAGGCGGCCGACCTGATAAACTGTTTCCATTTTGCCGGCATCGTGCTCGATCCTCTTGATATCAAGTGCCTCATCCGGGCGGATACAATAGATCCGGCCTTCTTCCTCTTTTTCTTTCAGATAGGCCATCTCGCGGTTGTACATCCGGTGGCGGTCGAGAATTGCCTGTGCCAGACGCGGGTATTTGTGCAGCGCCAAACGCACGATGCCGTCATGGCCGAACGGCTTTTTCACATAATCTTCCGGCTGTGTCGTCACAACCACAACCTTATCATATCCCTGCTCTACCGCATACTGAACAGGGATGGAATCACTGATTCCGCCGTCCAGCATGGCATGTCCGTCCACGCGGACAATTCTGGAGACAAACGGCATCGATGCGCTGGCCCTCATCCACTCGAGCGCCTCTGGTGTCAGCTCATTGATTTTATGATAGACGGGCTTTCCTGTATGCACATCCGTGCAGACCACAATCATGTCCATCGGATTGGACTCATAGGTCTCTTTGTCCATCGGATCCAGCTTAAGTGGCAGTGTCTGATAACAGAACTTTGCCCCGAAAATGTCTCCGGTGAGAAGAAGCGAGCGCACGCTGCAGTATCTCCAGTCTTTAGCGTAGCGCATATTGTAGCGGAGCGGTCTGCCGATTTGCTTGGATTTGTAGTTACAGCCGAAGGCAGCGCCGGCGGAAACGCCGATCAGCGCGTCATATTCGATCCCGCTTTCCATCATCACATCGATCACGCCGCCCGAAAAGAGTCCGCGCAGTGATCCGCCTTCTAATACTAATGCCTTTTTCATGAGGGATTCTCCTGTTGTTTCATCTCATAAGTTCCGTTATCAATATTAACACAGTCTGATTTCCTGTTAAAGTGAATTTGCCTCATTTTAACTCCAGTTTTCATTGACATAAAACCGCCTGATATGCTATCATTTTTGAGATAAAGAAAGGAGAAACACACGTGAAAGCAACGATGCAGACAACTTCATCTGTCTCTCGAAGCCGTGATTATCTCTTTAATATTCGATTTTTTAAGAGCTGACTTTTTAGTTAGCTCTTTTATTTTATGATTTACAGCTAAGGAGGCATCATGCAGCAAGTCAATTACACCATCGACAGCCAGCGCAGGCTGACAGACGAAGTCTATGAGATTTGTCTCGCGGGAGACACCCGTGCGATCACGACCCCCGGCCAGTTTGTCAATCTGCGGCTTGACGGCTTCTATCTGCGCAGACCGCTCGCCGTATGCGATGTGGTCGACGGCCATCTGGTTCTGATCTACAAGATCATCGGACGGGGAACGGATGCGCTGATGCATATGAATAACGGTGACAGCCTCAATCTCCTGGTCGGTCTGGGCAATGGCTACGATATGGATGCCTGCGGCGATCATCCGCTGCTGATCGGCGGCGGTGTCGGCGGTCCGTCACTGTACTGGCTGGCAAGTGAGCTGCTCAAAAAGGGAAAAGATGTCAAAGTCATTCTGGGATTTGCCTCCAAGGATAAAATCTTCTATGAAGATGAATTCCGGCGCCTCGGTGCCAAAGTGCTGGTAACGACCGATGACGGCTCTTCCGGTATCAAGGGTTTTGTTGCCGATGCCATACCCGAAGCCGGGAAATATGATTACATCTACTCCTGCGGCCCGGAGATGATGCTGCACGACATTTACAATGCCACCACATGCGATGGCCAGTATTCCTTTGCCGGACGCATGGGATGCGGTTTCGGCGCCTGCCGCGGATGCAGTGTCAAGACCAAAAACGGCGTCAAGCGGATCTGCAAGGAAGGGCCCGTGCTCACACGGGATGAGATAATCTGGAATTAAACAATTGAAAGGATCTTTTGATGGCTAACCTGAAAGTCAATCTGTGCGGTATCACAATCGATAACCCGATCATTCCCGCAAGCGGGATTTTCGGATACGGTTATGAATTTGCCGACTATTATGACATCAACTGTCTCGGGACATTTTCCTTTAAAGGAACCACCCGTGAGGAACGCTTTGGCAACCCCCAGCCTCGTATCGCCGAGTATGACTATGGTGTGCTCAACGCAACCGGGCTCGAAAACCCCGGGGTAGACGCGGTCATCGCCGAAGAACTTCCCAAGCTTAAAAAAGTCTTCCATAAACCGGTGATGGCCAACATCAGCGGATTTTCAGTGGATGAATATGTCGAAGTGGCAGAAAAAATGGGGGCACAGGATCAGGTCGGCTGGCTGGAAGTCAACATCTCCTGCCCGAATGTCCACGGCGGCGGCATGGCCTACGGCACCAATCCTGAGGCTGCAGCAGAAGTGACAGCTGCCGTGCGAAAAGTTACCAAAAAGCCGATCATCTTAAAACTCTCTCCCAATGTCACTGACATCACAGAGATTGCCAAAGCCTGCGAAGCTGCAGGCGCTGACGGCCTGAGTCTGATCAATACTGTCATGGGTATGCGCATCGACCTTCACAGGCGCGCGCCACTCCTGGCCAACACAACCGGCGGTATGTCCGGCCCGGGGATCTTCCCTCTGGCACTGCGCATGGTCTGGCAGGTGTACAACGCTGTTGATATCCCGATCATCGGCGTCGGCGGCATCAGCAATGCCCGCGGCGTGATTGAGATGATGATGGCCGGTGCGACAGCTGTCGAAGTCGGCGCCGCCAATCTGGTTGACCCCTATGTCTGCCCCGAGATCATCAAAGAGCTCCCCGCTGTCATGAAGGGTCTGCGCATCAACGATATCAACGAAATCATTGGAGCAGCACACGGATCTGCCTCAAAGGGATCCGGCAACGTAGCACACGGCAATTAAAGAAAGAGGTTCTATATGGCAAAAGATGTCATCATTGCACTCGATTTTCCAAACAAAGAAAAAACATATCAGTTTTTAGATCAGTTCGAACATGAATCCCGCAAACCGTTCGTCAAGATCGGCATGGAACTCTTTTATGCGGAAGGGCCCGATATCGTGCGTGCCATCAAAGCACGCGGGCATCAGATCTTCCTCGATCTGAAGCTCCATGATATACCGAATACAGTAAAGTCGGCGATGCGCTCTCTGACCGCACTGGATGTCGATATG
>CADBOU010000121.1 GCA_902796355.1 uncultured Lachnospiraceae bacterium | reverse complement strand
CCCATACGCAGGCGGACACGGTTCTCAGCCTTCTCCTCACCCATGAGCGCAATCGATGCTCTCTCCATGATCTCGGGGTAATCATTGCGGTGGGGACAGTAGACCATAAAGGTATCTGCCTCTCGTCTGCTGACGATCCCGCGGTCATCATGCACCATGCCTCTGACCTGCTCCCCGATGCGTTTTAAGACCTGATCGCCGTAGGCTCTCCCATAGCGCTCATTGATCATACGGAAATGATCGACATCCACGATAATCGCGTCCATCTCCAGGTCCTGGTGAAACTGGTCGAATTGAACAGCATACGAATAGAAATACTCTTTGTTATAAAGGCCAGTCAATTCGTCCCGCTCAGTCGACATGATGATTTCACGGTCTTCCGACAGTTCGATCGTCCTGAGCACACGCGCCTTGATGACATCGATAGCCGGGTAAGGCTTCGGGATAAAGTCGATCGCTCCGAGATTTAAACTCTCAACCTCCGACTCCCTTTCCGTGGTCATCACAATCACGGGGATATGCGCTGTCTTCTCATCGCCTTTAATCTCTTTGAGCACTTCCAGACCGGTCATCGCCGGCATCATGATATCAAGGAAGACCAGAGAGAGCGTATCTGCACAGGAGCGGATCGAGTCCAGAGCCTCTGCGCCATCCGCCGCATAAATCAGCTCATATTCATCCTTGAGTATATTACCCAGTATCTCACGATTGATGATCTCATCATCCGCGATCAGGATCAGCCTCTTACCGTTTGCTGAATGAAATTCTTCATGACTTTTTAACATGGGATCTCCTTCATGTTGATACACTTTAACATCATAATTATATTCTAAATGAGACCGCTATTTCAATTCTTTTTGTCCCGGACGCAAAACAGGCAATGTCTTTTCGACATTGCCTGTAATCTTTCTTTAGTTTGCTACTTAATCAGCGCATTGGACTATACCTCTTGTCTTTTACTGATTGTATTAACTCAAGTAGCTATTCAATTGTACAATGGTGGAGCCACCTCCTTAAAGACTCATCTTACGTTACTTGCGTAATCGCTTCTTCTTCGTAAAAGAAGTCTCCCTTCTTTAATGGTTTCACCCTTTTCTATCTAGATGCCACTGTCCTGCCGGTCCGGATCTCTTCTTCTCTTAGGTCTTAATCCTTTCCACTGGAGCTTGTCGTCTCGGATCTGTAAGCTCTTCCTGAGTGGCTCATCTTCAGATCAACGAACACGACGGGACTTAAGCGGCATCTGTGCTGCAAAGCACGGTGTTTCATCTTTTCCCATCGGAATCACCTCCATTGGTGCTTAACTCTTGTTCTGGTTAGATAATACCACCGTATACAGGATCTGTCAATACTTTTTTCTGATAATTTTGAATTATTTTGTCTAAATTGTGTCAAAATCTCACACAATTTCAAAATTTAAGCTACAATAGTGAAAAATTTATCAATTTAACATATCAATTACTATGTAAGATCTCAGCTTTCCACCGGGTCAAAGTCAAAATAGACCTGGATGTGATCATAACCTTTATTAATCTGAATATACTGCTCCAGATAATCTTTCATCCGGATCAGATTACTGTAGGATTCGTTCTTGATATAAAGTGAGCGCCGGTACAGATCTTTGATCTTTCCGATATAGGGGACAGTCGGTCCGATAATCTGAAAACTCTCTTTTCCGATCCGCTTTGCAAACTTACTCAGATAGTCAGCTGCTCTCTCCAGATTCTCTTCGTCCTCTCCTGTCAGCATGATGCCGAGCAGATGACAGACCGGCGGGTAACCAAGCATCGAGCGAAACGCAATCTCTTCGCGGTAAAAGCCGTCATAATCCTGATATGCAGCATGTCTGATCGCATAGTGATCCGGTGAATATGTCTGGATGATCACTTCTCCCGCTCTCTCGCCGCGTCCGGCGCGCCCGGCAGCCTGTGTAAGAAGCTGGAATGTTCTCTCTCCGCTCCTGTAATCACTCGCATAGAGCGACATATCGGCCAGAAGCACCCCCACCAATGTCACACGCGGGAAATCATGGCCCTTGACAATCATCTGTGTCCCGATCAGAATCTGTGCCTTGCCGTCCGCAAAGGCTGAGAGCACCTCTCCGTGCCCCTCTTTGCCGCGGGTCGCATCAGCGTCCATCCGCAGCACCCCGGCATCCGGAAACAGGGCGGCAAGCTCATCTTCCACCTGCTGCGTGCCGATCGAAACACCGCCGATATGCTCCGAACCGCACTCAGGGCAGGTATGCATCTGATCCGTCTCGTATCCGCAGTAATGGCAGATCATCCTGCCGTTTTTATGCAGTGAGAGCGCGACATCACAATGCGGACATTTGACCACATGACCGCACTCCTGACAGGTCACAAAGCCGGCCCATCCGCGGCGGTTTAAAAACAGAATGACTTGCTCATCCTGTTTGATGCGCTCCTCGATGGCCGCCTTAAGATCATCACTGATCAGCGACCGGTTCCCTTTGCGCCGCTCCGCCGACAGGTCCAGTACACGTACAGACGGGAGCGGTCTCTCGTTGACGCGCGTTCTCATGATCTGCAGATCATATTCTTTCTTTTCGGCCCGGTAAAAGGCCTCAAGCGAAGGCGTCGCTGATCCGATGACCAGCTGACTGCCCGTGAGTTGTGCGAGCTTTTCCGCCGTCTCCCGCGCGTGGTAACGCGGCACCTGACCGCTTTTGTAAGCCGGCTCGTGCTCCTCGTCGATGATGATCAGGCCGAGATGCTCAAGCGGTGTAAAAAGTGCACTGCGCGGTCCAATCATAACATCAAGCTCGCCGCTTCTGGCACGCTGCATCTGATCCTCTCTCTCTGCCGCAGAGAGCCTGGAGTGAAGGATCGAGACTCTTCCGCCAAACAGTCCGTAAAAATACGAGACAACCTGATAGGTCAGCGCAATCTCCGGAATCAGGACGATCGCCTGTCTGCCTGCCTTGACCATCTGGCGGATCATCTCGACATAGACCTGTGTCTTACCGCTTCCGGTCACACCGTAGAGCAGCATGGGGCGTCTGTCACCCTCGCGGATATGCCTGTCAAAAGCCGTGAGAACAGCCGCCTGCTCCGGCGTATTTTCATAAAACGCCTGCGTGCGTCTGTACGGACTCTGAGCCCCGGCACTCTCTGCATCCGCTGCCCCACCTGTAGCAGCCAGAGGGTCACGGTACTGCGTCCCCTCATCGAGCACGGCAATTCCCTGCTCTTCGAGTGCGCGGATCACCGGCCGGCCGACATGGACTTTTTCCGTCAGGAGTTTATAATCAATCACCGGTGTCTGCATCAGTGCCGCGAGTACACGGGCGCGGGCGCTCTGACGCTTCTTTGTCATCTCAAGGAGCTTCTCCTGCGCCTCCTTCTCATCAAGGAGCAGCCGCAGTGTGCGCAGTTTCTTGCCTTTTCCTTTATTCTTGGCGGGAAGCACCGTCTTTAATGCCTGATTGAGCGTACCGCCGTAGGCATGACGCATCCAGACCGCCAGTGAAACCAGCGTCTCATCGGCGGCCCTGGCCTCTGTGACGATCCCGTCGATCTGCTTGAGCGCCTCAAACTGACTGTGATCAGTCAGCGCCACGACGACACCCTTTCTGAGATGATTGCCGTTTCCAAAAGGAACACGCACAGGCGTGCCGACCTCTATCTGTCCGGCTAAGCTTTCCGGAATCAGATAATCAAACGGCCGGTCAATGCTGCTGTGCGTGATATCAATGACAACCTGTGCGATCATCTGTGCAGTTTTTTCCGATACTCCAGTGTCCATCAGTTTTATTGTTCTGCTTCATCGCTGCCAAGAGAAACGTTACCGCCGGGTTTGATTGTCATGCTGCCGGTCGTGCCCTTTTTGGCCGTGATGCGCAGCGCATACTCTCCCGCCTCAAAATCGATGTAT
>CADBOU010000120.1 GCA_902796355.1 uncultured Lachnospiraceae bacterium | reverse complement strand
CGGTATCAACATCACAGCCAGCCATAATCCATCAGACTATAATGGCTACAAGGTCTACTGGGAGGACGGCGCACAGATCACACCGCCGCACGATACGGGCATCATGGATGATGTGAAGAAGGTCGGCTATCACGATATCCGCCGGATGGAGCGTGCAGAGGCTGAAAGAAAAGGCCTGTGCACTGTGATTGGCGAGGAGGTGGACGCGGCTTATGACGCCTGTGTCCTGGATCTGATCATACATCAGGATGCCATTGATGCAGCCGGTGATCAGATGAAAGTGGTCTTCACACCGCTCCACGGCACCGGCAATCTGCCCGTACGGCGCATCCTGAAAAAAGCAGGGTTTAAACACGTGACGGTGGTTCCGGAGCAGGAGAAGCCGGATGGAGATTTTCCGACTGTCAGCTATCCCAATCCTGAGACAGAAGAAGCCTTCGCCTTAGGGCTTGAACTGGCAAAGAGTCAGGATGCTGATCTGGTTTTGGCAACAGATCCGGATGCAGATCGGATTGGTGTGCATGTGAGAGATTCCGAGGGATGCTATCATCCGCTGACAGGGAATATGTCAGGCTGTCTTCTGGCTGACTATATCATTGGGCAGAGAAAAGCAAAAGGGCTGCTGCCGGATGACGCTTATATGGTGTCGACGATTGTATCCACGAATATGGCACAGGCGATAGCAGCAGCTTACGGAATAGACTTTATCGAAGTGCTGACAGGCTTTAAATATATCGGCGAAAAGATTTTGCTCTCAGAGCAGAGCGGGAAGGGTCATTATCAATTTGGATTTGAAGAGAGTTACGGGTCTCTTGCGGGTGAGTATGCCCGGGATAAGGATGCTGTGGCCGGATCCCTCCTTCTGTGTGAAGCGGCTGCCTGGTATAAGATGCAGGACAAGACACTGTGGGATGCCATGACAGAGATCTATGAAAAATATGGATGGTATCAGGACGGCGTCGATGCCGTGACACATGCCGGCGCACAGGGACTGGAAAAGATCGCATCCATGATGGAATCGCTGAGGAGCAACCCGCCTGAAAAGCTCGGCAGTTGGGATGTGCTGGCTGTGCGCGATTATCTGACAGGGGAACGGACAGATCTGGGGGCCGGAGGCAGCAAAGAAAAGCTGGATCTGCCTAAGTCCAATGTGCTGTACTTTGAACTGTCGGATCAGGCCTGGGTCTGTGTCCGTCCATCCGGCACGGAACCCAAAATCAAGTTCTATTTTGGCGTCTGTGCGGACAGTTCAGAGACCTCAAACGAGGAACTTGAGGCGCTCAAAAAAACAGTTTACACTTATATGGATACCGTTTAGTTCAGAGGACGTGAAATGTTTGTAAAAACTATGTAAAACATCCGTGTTTTTCGCTTAAATGCTTGACAAATCAGTGTAAAATCGGTATAACGTAGTAGTGGTTTATCACTCATAAACGATTGTAATATCAAGGAGGAAAAGTTATGAACAAAACAGAATTAGTTGCAGCAATCGCTGACAAGACAGGACTTTCCAAGAAAGATGCAGAAAAAGCTCTCAAGGCTTTTACAGATACAGTTGCTGGTGAGCTTAAAAAAGGCGGCAAGGTACAGCTCGTTGGGTTTGGTACATTCGAAGTAGCCAGCAGAGCAGCACGCGAGGGCAGAAATCCGCAGACTGGCAAGGCTATGAAGATTGCGGCTTCCAAGGCTCCGAAGTTCAAGGCTGGTATGGCTCTTAAGGCCGCTGTTAATGCTTAATTCTGGTTCAGAACAGACATTCTTTATCGGACCCGCCTGAAAAGGCGGGTCCGCTGTTGTATAGGAGTAACAGGATGCGCCTGGATAAATATTTAAAAGTATCGCGCCTGATTAAACGCCGCACGGTTGCCAGAGAAGCCTGTGATCAGGGAAGGGTTTCTCTCAATGGCCGCCCGGCTAAGGCCGGCGCAAATGTCAAAATCGGCGATGTCATCGAGATTGCTTTCGGGACGCGGACAGTCAAAGCTGAGATTCTGGATGTCAGTGAGACCGTCCGCAAAGAAGAGGCTAAGGAGATGTACCGCTATATATAGTGCTCCCCGAAATGAATTGTGCACCATTTTCTTAAAACGGCCAGAAACTGCTTGAAAAGCTCAAATAATCGGGCTATTATGGGGATACGAGGTTGGGGAGCCTCTTGTGGTGCAAACCATTTTCATTTCAGGGGAGAAGACTATGAGTCAGGTAAGGGGTCATAAGAGCCGGGATACACGTTCCCGCAAACGCAGACACCGCAACAGCCGCAGTGTCTTTTTGATTTCCATGATTGTGGTCTGTTTTGCGATCGCTTTGGGAGTGTTTAAGTTTTCATTGAAAAAGCAAGAGCAGGCCTACGTCAGAAAAGAGCAGCAGCTTCAGGAACAGATCGACAGCGAGAAGGCCCGCGCTAAAGAGCTCGATGAGCTCGAAGATTATATGGCTTCGGATCGGTACATCGAGGATGTCGCCAGAGAAAAGCTCGGTATGGCTTATCCCAATGATCTGCTTCTGAAAGCACGATAAAAACCAAATAGTACGAATGATTGATAAGCCCGGAAGGCCAGTGCCTTTCGGGCTTGTTTTATACTGTGCCCATGACGTACAATAGGGTCATATAAAAAGGGGTGTTTATGGAACCGTTGATTCAGAAAACAGAGCAGTTTATCAGAGAAAAAGCCCTTCTGGCTGACGGCGATCACATTATCGCCGGCATTTCGGGGGGTGTGGATTCCGTATGCCTGCTGGATGTGCTCGATGCCTTAAAAGAAAAATATCACTGGGAGCTGACAGCGGTACATGTCCATCATGGCATCCGGGGGATGAGCGCGGATGAGGATGAGGCATTTGTGCGGGATCTTTGTGCACGAAAGCAGATTGCCTGCCATGTACACCATGTGGATGTCCCGGCCCGTGCGACCCGGGATCGGCAGAGTGAGGAGGAAGCCGGGCGGTACGCACGCCGTGAGATTCTTGAAAAAGAGCTGGCAGATGTCTGCTCTGACGGCGGCCGCGGAAGGATTGCTCTGGCACATCACGCTGATGACAATGCCGAGACATTTGTGATGAATATCTGCCGTGGAAGCGGTCTGGAAGGACTGGGCGGTATGCGCGCCTTTGACGGTCATGCCTATGTGCGTCCGCTTTTGTGGGCATCGCGCAGACAGATAGAGGAATATGCAGCGCAGCGCAGACTTCCTTTCAGGGAAGATGAGAGCAATGCAGATCCCTCTTATACGCGCAACGCCGTTCGCCTGAATGTTCTGCCGCTGCTTGAGAGAGCTGTCAACACCAGAGCACAAGCCCATATCAATGCGGCAATGGAGGAACTGCAGCAGGCGGAACATTTCGTCAGCAGTCAGGCGCAGAAAGCCTGCGCACACTGGACCAGAGAAGAGGCAGGCGTCATAGTGATCAATAAGGAGATGGCTGCCAAAGAAGATCCTTACCTGATGCGCCGCATCATCCGCCTGTGTCTGATTAAATCAGCCGGTGCGGCAAAAGATATCGGCCGGGCACATATAGAGGCAGTGGCGGCTTTGTTGAGAGGGCAGACAGGGAGCGCGGTTGATCTGCCCTATGGCCTGCAGGCTGTGAGCGGTTACGGGGAAGTCTCCATCAGGCACAGGAGAGAAAAGGCTCCAGGACATAGAGGAGAATTCAGGGCAGCTGAAAAACGGATGTACCGTGTGGTAGACCTGGATCCCGGCAAGCAGATCGCACATGTTCGCAGTGAGGGATCAGACAGCGGTCAGGAAGAGAAAATCCTTTCCCTTAAAAATGATGATCTCTATACGAAATATTTTGATTATGGTATAATTGGTGAACAGTCTGTGTTCCGGACAAGGCAGGACGGAGACTACATTGTGATCGATCAGGAAGGCCACAGACAGAAGGTCGGTGATTATATGACAGATCACAAGATTCTGCTAAGAGAACGTGACAGTATTTTGCTTTTGGCTGACGGTCACCATGTTTATTGGATTGTCGGCTGCAGACAGGCTTCGGACTGTCTGGTGACTGCTCAGACACAGCATATCGTAGAATGGAGGGTTAACCCGGATGGATTTTAACACAGTACACACACTCATTTCAGAAGAAGAACTCTATCAGAGAATCAAGGAGCTCGGCGAGCAGATCAGCCGTGATTATGAGGGCAAAGTTGTTCATCTGGTCGGCATCTTAAAGGGAAGCGTCTTCTTCCTCTGCGAGCTGGCCAAGCATATCACCTGTCAGGTAACGATGGATTTTATGAGTGTCTCAAGTTATCAGAATGCCACAAAATCCAGCGGAGTTGTCCGCCTGGTCAAAGACCTGGATGAGCCGCTCGAAGGAAAAGATGTGCTGGTTGTCGAAGATATCATCGACTCGGGTCATACGCTCTCTTATCTGCTTGAACTGCTCGGCAGACGCAACCCGAACAGTCTGAAACTCTCAACACTGCTGGACAAGCCGGACCGCCGCGTCGTGGAAAATGTCAATGTCGACTATGTCGGTTTTGTCATTCCGGATGAGTTTGTCGTGGGCTTTGGTCTGGATTTCCAGCAGGAGTACCGTAATCTCCCGTATATTGGCTATTTTAAAGCAGATGAAGAACAGGCGGAGTAATTAATGGGTGCAAATCAAAACAACGGACGAAACGGGAGGATTCCATTCCTCTTTATCATGATCGGTATCTTGCTGATCGTCTGGTTTATGACACAGAGCGGACAGCAGGAGGGATCAGTAACCTACAAAGAATTCAAGCGCCATGTCGACAGCGGCAGGGCGAAGAAGATTGAAATTCATCAGAACCGATCGGTTCCGACTGGCAGTGTCGTCTTCACGATTAAAGATGAAGAGGACGCTCAGATTGTCTATGTGCCGGATGTCGCTAAAGTGACGGAGTATCTTGACAAGAAGAATGTCTCCTACGAAATGGATAACGTCAGGGAGGAGAGTTATTTTGTCTCTTCGATTCTGCCGATGCTCATCATGGTTGGTGTCGCCTTCCTGTTTATCTTCATGATGAACAGACAGGGTGGCGCCGGAGCGCAGGCGATGAATTTCGGCAGCAGCCGGGCCAAGCTGACAGATGCCAAGGATAAGAGAGTAACATTTGCTCAGGTTGCAGGGCTTAAAGAAGAGAAGGAAGAGCTCAGCGAAGTCGTGGATTTCCTGAAGAATCCGCAGAAATACCTGCGTATGGGCGCCCGCATTCCGAAAGGTGTTCTGCTCGAGGGACCTCCCGGAACCGGTAAAACACTTCTTGCCAGGGCGGTTGCCGGCGAGGCGGGCGTGCCGTTTTTTACTATTTCAGGCTCGGATTTTGTTGAAATGTTTGTCGGTGTCGGCGCATCGCGTGTGCGTGATCTGTTTGCCAATGCCAAGAAAAATGCCCCGTGTATCGTCTTTATCGATGAGATTGACGCTGTCGCCAGGAGGCGCGGAACCGGTATGGGCGGCGGACATGATGAGCGTGAGCAGACACTCAACCAGCTCCTCGTCGAGATGGATGGCTTCGGCATTCATGAGGGTATTATCGTGATTGCTGCGACCAACCGTGTGGATATTCTGGATCCGGCCATCATGCGCCCGGGACGCTTTGACCGTAAAGTCATTGTAGGCCGGCCGGATGTCGTCGGACGAGAGGAGATTCTTAAAGTTCATGCGGCTAACAAACCGCTCAGCGATGATGTTGATCTGAAGCAGATCGCGCGGACCACGGCAGGATTTACCGGCGCTGATCTGGAAAATCTCATGAACGAAGCGGCGATTATCGCAGCCAAGACAGACCGCGTCTTCCTGACGCAGGCAGATATTCGCCAGGCCTTTATCAAAGTCGGCATCGGAGCTGAAAAGAAGAGCAAGGTGATTTCCGATAAGGATAAACGCATTACGGCTTTCCACGAGTCCGGCCATGCGATCCTGTTCCATCTGCTGCCGGATATCGGGCCGGTCCATATGGTCTCGATCATTCCGACAGGCAATGGAGCGGCCGGCTATACGATGCCGCTTCCGGAGCGGGATGAGATCTTCAACACGCGCGGACAGATGCTGCAGGATATCACAGCGACACTCGGCGGACGCGTTGCGGAAGAAGAGGTGTTTGACGATATCACAACCGGCGCTTCTCAGGATATCAAACAGGCGACGGCACTGGCCCGCTCGATGGTCACCAAGTTCGGTATGTCTGAAAAACTCGGTCTGATCAGCTATGATGACGAGAGCGATGACGTCTTTATCGGGCGCGATCTGATGCACACAAGCCGGCGGTACGGCGAACAGGTGGCAGGGACGATTGATGATGAAGTCAAGCGCATTATTGACGAGTGTTATGCCAGAGCACATCAGATTATCAGCGATAACCGCCAAGTCCTTGATGCGTGTGCGAACCTGCTTTTAGAGAAAGAAAAGATCACGCGTCAGGAGTTTGAGGCATTATTTGAAGCGCCGGCTGAGACGGCGGCAACGCAAGAGAACGAGACTGTATGAACACAGATGCATTATTTGCAGATTTAACAGAATACTATGTCATACCAAACGAGCCTGAGCCGGGTCAAATGGCCAGGCTCGTTTTTCGGACGGCAGCAGAAGACAGCTGCCAGGTGTGGCTGATCACCTCAGCGGGTGAGGAAGCACAGATTTTGCTGCAGCCGGACCATACAAAGGCGGGGACTGCCTTTGTATGGCATGAAGTCTCTGTCCGGATGCCGGAACAGGGGATCTTTTCCTACTGTTTTAAGATCACGCAGGGAGAAGAGTGTATCTGGTATGGCCGGACGGGGCATTCGGAAACGCTGCAAGATTGTACTTCCTTTGTCATCATTCCGGGATTTCACACGCCCGGATGGGCGAAAGGGGCGGTGTGCTATCAGATTATGGTCGACCGGTTCTGCAATGGAGACCCATCCAATGATGTCAGGACCGGAGAGTATATTTATCTGGGAAAACCGGCTTTGGCGCATGGCAGCTGGGAGGAGCTGCCATGGCAGGAAGACTACCGGGAGTTTTACGGCGGCGATCTGGCGGGTGTGCTGGAAAAGCTGGACTATCTGCAGGCGCTCGGTGTTGATGTGATTTATTTTAATCCGTTGTTCACTTCACCCTCCTCACATAAGTACGACACGCAGGACTATGATCATATCGATCCGCATTTCGGATCTGATGAACTGTTTGCGCAGCTTGTCGGCGAAATGCACAGCCGGGGCATGCGCGTAATTCTGGATGGCGTATTTAACCACTGTGGATCATTTCACCGGTGGATGGACGCACCGGATCAGGGAGCTGAAGACCGGGATGCCCCGGCAGGTACAGGCGTGGCCGGAGCCTACCGTGCAAAGGAGAGTCCTTATACAGATTATTTCATCTTTGAGGACAGGTCACAGAAAGCCTGGCCGGACAATGATTCCTATGTCAAATGGTGGGGCAATGAGACGCTGCCTAAGCTGAATTATGCTTCAGAGGCGTTGCGCGCAGAGATTTTGCGGATTGCGGCCAAATGGGTTTCGCCTCCATACGGAGCTGACGGCTGGCGTCTGGATGTGGCCGCCGATCTTGGAATGAGTGCGCAGGAAAATCACGCGTTCTGGAAACAGTTCAGAGAGGCTGTGAGACATGCCAATCCCGATGCGCTGATTATAGCGGAGCATTATGATGACCCAACTCCCTGGCTGGGGGGTGATGAGTGGGATTCTGTCATGAATTATGCAGCGTTTTTTGATCCGGTCAGCCATTTCTTTACCGGGATGGAAAAGCATGCAGACAGACAGGAGACAGAGCTGTACGCTGACGGAAAGGCTTTTGCAAAAGCGCTCCTTACAGCTGATGCGGCGCTTCCCGGCCCGGCGGCGGCAGTAGCCATGAATCAGCTGTCAAACCATGATCATGCACGCTTGTTGACACGGACAAACCGGCGGGTGGGGCGCCTTGCCAGTGCCGGCTCAGCCGCGGCAGCAGAAGGCGTTTCAAAGAGTACCATGCGCGCGGCTGTCCTCTTTCAGATGACATGGCCCGGGATGCCGGCCATCTACTACGGCGATGAAGCCGGGATGTGCGGCTGGACAGATCCGGATAACCGCCGCCCCTATCCCTGGGGACATGAGAACCGGCAGATGCTGATGTTTCATCAGATACTGACAGAACTGCGGCATACCCACCCGGCATTGATGAAGGGGTCATGCAAGATCTTAAAGGCTGGCAGCGGGTTCTTTGTCTTTGGACGTTTTACACCTGAAGAGCAGGTGATTGCAGCGATAGCCCTCCCCGGGAATGATTCTTTTGAAAATGCTTCTGAAGAAGATCTGAAAGAGACTGCGCAAAGTCAGATGGATCATCTTAAAATGGATATCCCAGTCTGGCTGACTGGAGCAAAAAAAGAGACAGCTTTCCGGCGCATTCTGCTTACAGACGCCAAAACATATACTACGGCAGAAAAGAAATATTATCAATATCAAGGAAATATAACAGTTTCCATTCCCCAGCGTGGAGGAATTTTGTTAGTGAGCAAATAAAACAGACAGGCACGGCAGGATCTTCATAGAAATCCTACCGTGCCTGTTTATGTTTGTGTTCGGGACAACGATCGTCACAGAGATATTATTATTTTGTCAAAACCTCTGCCCCATCCTCTGTGATCAGCACCATATACTCAATCTGTGCTGACAGAGATCCGTCATAGGTATAAACGGTCCAGCCGTTGTCTTCATCAACCACATATTCGTAGGAGCCCTCGTTGATCATGGGTTCAATCGTAAAGCACAGTCCAGGCGCCAGGACCATCTCTGTTCCTTTTTTTGTGACATAGCTGACAAACGGGTCTTCATGAAATTCAAGCCCGATTCCGTGTCCGCCGATATCGCGTACAACCTGGTAGCCGTTGGCCTTGGCATGTCTGTTCACAGCCTCACCGATATCACCGAGATATCCCCAGGGTTTAGCGGCCTCCAGACCTTTCAGGACGCACTCCTCAGTCACCTTGACCAGACGTTTGGCATTTTCAGGAACATCCCCAATCATAAACATACGGGATGCATCTGAGAAATACCCGTCCAGAATGGTTGAGACATCGACATTGACAATGTCTCCGTCCTGCAGGATGTCATCCTCAGACGGAATGCCGTGACAGATCTGATCATTGATGGAAGTGCACACACTCTTCGGAAAGCCTTCGTAATTAAGCGGAGCAGGGATACCGCCGTGCTCCGTCGTATATGTGTAGACAATGTCATCAATTTCCTGCGTTGACATGCCGGCCTTAATCTCCCTGGCGACGGCATCGAGTACACCGGTATTGAGCTCAGCGCTGATTTTAATCTTCTCAATCTGTTCCGGTGTTTTGATCAGTTCATGTCCCGGGACGATCCGCCCCTGCAGCTGTAAGGCATGCAGCTTTTCATCAAATGCCTTATGGCATCGCTTATATTTCTTTCCGCTTCCGCACCAACACGGTTTGTTTGGCTCCATTAATGACTCCTTAAAAATCCTTCTGTATAATTAAAAACTCTGCAGTGTAATTATTATCAGCTAACAGTATAACACAAACAGCGGCAGTTGAAACAATAAACTGCAGGTGAAACAGATTGACAAACAGGTGATGCAGGATGTGGCAGTACCCTGCTCAGGAGGAGTTTACGATGGCCAAGATGGTTCTGCAAATTGGGGG
>CADBOU010000119.1 GCA_902796355.1 uncultured Lachnospiraceae bacterium | reverse complement strand
GGTACGCCCATGTAAAGCGGCGTGATCAGCCAGTTCCACAGAAGCATGATCACGGTCATACACAGTACACCGCAAGCCAGTCCTGCAACTGCGCTTTTCATGTTTTTGTTGCGTCGGTATACAGCAGATGCCACACAGGCAAAGGAACAGGTCGAGAGCAGATTCATCACCAATCCGATCGGGCCGGTTGAGCTGATCGTGACCATTTCAATGACGCCTACGACCAACGCAATAAGTGCCGCGTGCAACGGCCCCAGTATAAATCCTCCGATGACAATGACGACGTCTTTGACATCAAAGGACAAAAAGCCCTGTACATTCGGCAAAAAGTTGGAAATCCATTTGGCGATAAAGGCGATTGCACACAGCATCGCCATTGTGACAATCGTCTTTACATTCATTTTTGAAGCTTTGTTTTCATTCATTTCTTATCTCCTTTCATCTGATCATTAAGTTGCTGAAGGAAAGACAGATGAAAGAAAAAGCTCTGACGACTTTCATGCGTCAGAGCTTTAAGATCCGTTCCGTCTCTTCTCCCATCCGGACTTAGGCTGCCGTCTGCAGCCAACACCGTCGGTACCGGAATTTCACCGGTTCATGTACCATGTTCGGTACTCGCGGACTGTCACCGCCGGTGGGGAATCTCACCCCGCCCTGAAGATGATCGTTTCATCGTTGTATATCATATCACAGACAATCACATTTGACAACACTGCCAAACTGTTTTATGACTTGATGCTGACATAGACACCCTGCCCTTTGCCTCCCTTGATTTCAAGGGACTTAAAGTCAGAGACAAATTCCTTGAGATATTTATACTGTTTTCCGCCTTTTGCATTGTAATAACGCACATCAAAGTTCTTATAAAAGCGCGACAGTTCATTCCCGATCTGTCCCAGATCAGTCGCTTTGCCTATATCATCATTCTCCATAATAATCTGCTTAATCTTCTCCTCAACTGCTTTTTTGCTGGGTGTATTGCCGGCTTCCTGGTTTTTGCGCGCTTCCGCCAAAACCGCCTTTTCTTCCGCTTTTTGCTTTTGCTGCTCTCTGGCCGCCTGCTTTGCAAGCACATCGATATAAACGAACTTGTCGTAGGCGTTTTCAAGTGCCTGAGTCGCCTTGTCTGACTCGCCCATGCCGATTACCATCACACCAGCCTCCTGCAGTCTTCTGGCCAATGATGTAAAGTCGCTGTCCGAGGAAACAATACAAAAGCCGTCGACATTTCCGTTGTATAGAATATCCATTGCGTCAATAATGAGTGCCGAATCGGATGCATTTTTTCCGCGGGTATTGTTGATCTGCATCATTGCCTTGAGAGAATTCTTATTAATCTGTGCCTCCCATTTTGTGCGCACAATTCGATCCCAGCTCCCGTAGATGCGTTTGTATGAGCAGACTCCGTACTGCTCAACCTCTTCCATAATGTAATCTGCATACTGCGCTGAGATATTTTCAGCGTCAATCAGCAGAGCAAATCTTTTTTCATCTGTCATATTTATTCTCCCTGTCAATGATATCTTGTTAAGCCCCTCTATTCCTTCTCTTTCCTGATCCTGATCACACAACCAGATCGTGCAGCTTCGGGAAAATACGCAGGCTCCGCTCAAGCGTCCCTGTCAGCTTTGCGATTGTGATTCCGTAATTAGTAAATGGTACTTCCGTATCCTGTGCAGCGTGCATGCGAGAGAGCACTTCCCTTTCCGTCAGCATACATCCTCCACAGTGAATCACCAGGTCGTACACCGAAGGATCCTCAGGAAACTCAGTGCCTGATACTGTCTCATAGACAAAGTTGTGTCCTGTTGCCTTCTTAAGCCAGTTTGGAATCTTAACTGTCCCAATGTCATTGCACTGACGGTGATGTGTACAGCCTTCCGCAATAAGGATGCGGGCTCCCTCTGGTAAATCATCAATGACAGCCGCTCCTGCCACCGCCTCATCCAAAAATCCTTTGTAACGTGCCAGCAGAATTGAAAATGATGTCAGCGGTATGCGCTCGGGCACAATCTGATTGACAATCTCAAAAGCCTGACTGTCTGTGATCACAATGGCCGGATCTTCCCTGAGCGCCGCCAGTGTCTCAGCCAATTCAGTTTCCTTTGTTGTCATCACAATTGCATTGGAATCCAGAATATCACGGATCGCCTGTACCTGGGGCAATATCATACGACCTTTCGGCGCAGACTCATCAATCGGCGTCACAAGCACAACAATATCCTTCGGCTTAATCACATCTCCTACCAGATGCAGGTCAGACTGTTTTGGCGCAAGTCTTCCGAGCAGTTCTTTAAGCTCGTTAATGTGAAATCCGCTGCGCGCGCTGACCCAGATTTCTGATTCTTTTGTCTCGGGAACCGCCGAGAGCTTATCACACTGATTATGCGCTATGATATAAGGAATCTCTTTGTCCCTGATGACCTGTAAAAGCTGCTTTTCATCTTCGTTCATCTTGCGGGATGCATCAGTAACCAGCACAGCAATATCTGTCGTTGCAAGCTTCTGACGTGTCTTTTTCACGCGCAGATCTCCCAGTGCACCCTCATCATCAAATCCGGGCGTATCTGTGATGACTACCGGGCCGAGCGGAAGCAGCTCCATTGCCTTTCTGACAGGATCTGTTGTGGTTCCTTTCACATCAGATACAACGGCAATGTCCTGGCCGGTGACAGCATTCATTAAACTGGATTTACCGACATTACGGCAGCCAAACAGGCCGATGTGGATGCGGACAGCACCCGGTGCATCCTGCAGACTCATCTTCTCATCTCCTTCTTGCTGATCATGATTGCTTTGCGCAGCTGGCCTTTGCACTCACACCTTCCAGGCGTCCCAGAGACCCGGAAAGTGCATTAATCTTATCCATCGGTGCGTCGAGCGCAATACAGATGATATGGACATTCTTCTGCCGGTAGGGCAGCCCCATTCTTCCGATGATAAACTCATTGTATTTATGAAGGAGCTCATTCACTTTCTCGACCGACCCCATGTTATCGATAATAATGCTTAAAACAGCTACTTTCGTTTCCATTGTCAATCCTCTTTTTCTGTTTTTTACAATACAAATAAAGTATGACCCACCAAATTCCTCTTGTCAAGAAACCGATAATCTGACACATTGTGCTCATCGTCAAAATCCTATATAATAGGTTCATGTCCAACAAAATGATCAAAATCGAAAACATATCCAAATCATTCGACGGTGTTTCTGTTCTGGAGAACCTGAATCTCTATATTCGGGAAAATGAGTTCCTGACGCTTCTTGGTCCTTCCGGATGCGGCAAGACCACGCTCCTGCGTATTCTTGGCGGATTCGAGGAACCTGATACCGGCAGGATTCTTTTTGAAGGAAAAGACATCTCATTGCTGGCGCCCAACAAACGTCCGCTCAACACCGTTTTTCAGAAAGATACTCTCTTTTACCACATGTCAGTTGCGGACAATATTGCTTTCGGACTGAAAATAAAAGGTCAGACCAAATCATATATCCAGGACAAAGTTCATTATGCCCTGCATCTGGTCGGACTGGACGGTTTCGGAGAGCGTTTTCCGGACTCGCTGTCCGGCGGTCAGGCGCAGCGCATCCAGATAGCCCGGGCCATTGTCAATGAGCCCAAAGTTCTGTTATTGGATGAGCCCTTGTCAGCACTCGACTTAAAACTGCGCCAGGATATGCAGTACGAACTGATCCGGCTTAAAGAAGAGCTCGGGATTACATTTATTTATGTGACCCATGATCAGGAGGAAGCCCTGACCATGTCAGATACGATTGTTGTCATGAACGGCGGCAGGATCCAGCAGATCGGCACCCCTGAAGATATCTATAATGAGCCGCAAAACGCTTTTGTCGCTGATTTTATCGGTGACGGCAATATTTTTGACGCCATCATGATCAGGGACAGACTCGTCCAGCTTCTCGGCGCGGAATTTGAATGTGTTGATACCGGCTTTGGTGAAATGAATCCCGTTGATGTCATCATTCGCCCGGAGGATGTGGAACTTGTCTCTCCTGAGGAAGGCACCATCACCGGCGTGGTCACCTCTGTGATTTTCAAAGGGGTTCACTACGAGATGGATGTGTTGGCGCACAATTATCACTGGATGGCGCACAGCACGAAAATGGCTCCGGAAGGATCACCTGTCGGTATCCGCATTGATCCCTTTAATATTCAGGTAATGCACAAACCCATCAGAGAAGATCAGGAGACACTTGTCAATGAATAGAATCAGAAGACAAAGGCCTGCCCTGCTGGCTGGTCCATATCTTCTGTGGTCTGTCGCCTTTACACTGATTCCACTAGTTCTGATCTTCTGGTTCGGCATGACTGATGCCGACAATCATTTTACCTGGTCCAATCTGGCTGCGATTGGCAACTCTGACAATCTGAAAGCGCTTGCATTAGCGCTCCTTCTGGCTGCGATTGCTACGGTGTTATGTCTCTTGCTGGCATACCCGATCGCCTTGATTCTGGCTGGTCTTAAAAGCGGGAAAAGCGCTCTGATCGCCATGCTCTTTATCCTGCCGATGTGGATGAACTTTTTGCTGCGCACGATCGCATGGCAGAATCTTCTTGAACACAACGGTGTCATCAATACGATCCTCAAGGCGCTGCACCTGCCTGAATTAATACTGATCAATACACCCGGGGCTGTCATTCTGGGCATGGTTTACAATTTCCTCCCCTTTATGATTCTTCCGCTGTACACGGTCATCTCCAAAATAGACCGTGAAGTCGTCATGGCTGCGCGAGATCTGGGCGCCAATTCATGGCAGACATTTGCGCGCATTACACTGCCTCTCTCAAAGCCGGGGATTATCAGCGGAATCACGATGGTCTTCGTTCCGGCCCTGACGACCTTCGTCATCACAGACCTGCTCGGCGGAGGAAAAATCCAGCTGATCGGCAATACCATCGAGCAGGAATTTATCCAAGGCAGCAGCTGGCATGTCGGCTCCGGTCTGTCTATCGTGCTCATGGTTTTCGTTATTGCCAGCATGGCGCTGATTGCCAAGTATGACCCGCAGGGAACCGGGACAGTGATCGGAGGGCAGCGATGAGACGTGCACTGCCAAAAGCTCTGAAGACCCTGTATGTCGGCCTGCTGATTCTGTTTATGTATGCGCCGATTATGGCCATGATTGTATTGTCTTTTAACGCATCCAAGATGCGTTCCGTGTGGGGCGGATTCTCTCTGCACTGGTATAAGAGTCTGTTCACAGACAGACCAATCCTTTCCTCTTTCTACAATACGATTTTGATCGCACTGATTGCAGCTGTTATCGCCACGATTGTCGGCACTCTCGCCGCAATTGGCATCACACGTATGCGTCAGGGTATGCGCACTGCCTCCATGGCTGTAACAAACATCCCGATGCTGAACGCTGATATCGTCACCGGTATCTCGCTGATGCTGCTGTTTATTGCATGCCGTATCACGCTGGGATTTACAACGGTGCTGATTGCCCACATATCCTTTTGTATTCCCTATGTCATTCTGAGTGTCCTGCCAAGATTGTCCCAGTCCAGACACGCAACATATGAAGCGGCGCTAGATCTTGGTGCTTCTCCGCTGCAGGCGTTTATGCGTGTCACTCTCCCGGACCTGTTTCCCGGTATTGCGTCTGGATTCATGCTCGCTTTTACCATGTCCCTGGATGACTTTATCATCACCCATTTCACAAAAGGACCCGGCGTCGACACACTGTCCACCAGAATCTACAGTGAAGTGCGCAAAGGCATCCGTCCGGAAATGTATGCTCTCTCGACGCTGTTATTTGC
>CADBOU010000118.1 GCA_902796355.1 uncultured Lachnospiraceae bacterium | reverse complement strand
TGGTGGCGCCAGGCTTCAGAATGCCCTTGGCCTCAGCATCCTCGATCATCGCCTTGGCGATGCGGTCGTTAACGCTCCCCGCCGGGTTCAGATATTCCAGCTTTACCAGCACGGTGGCTTTCAGATCCAGTTCTTTTTCAATATTGGTGACTTCAACAAGCGGTGTGTTTCCGATCAATCCCAGTGTTCCTTTATAAATGTTTGCCATGATATGACCTTCCTTTCTGAAATGCTGCATTCCTTCTATATTATTTGTAAATCAATGATGTGTTTGTGGTCTCTGACACCATCAGCCGATCGCGGCAAATCCTTTGTCCAGATCAGCGATGATATCATCAATATGCTCCGTTCCGATCGACAGGCGGATCGTGTTGGGTCTGATCCCCTGATCGAGGAGCTCTTCTTCTGACAGCTGTGAGTGCGTGGTCGATGCCGGATGGATCACCAGACTCTTGACATCAGCGACATTGGCAAGAAGCGAGAATATCTCGAGCGCATCGATAAACTTCCACGCCTCTTCCTGTCCTCCTTTGACCTCGAAGGTGAAAATAGATCCGCCGCCGGCCGGGAAAAACTTTTCGTACAATGCATGATCAGGATGATCCGGCAGAGACGGATGATTGACTTTCTCCACGAGAGGATGCTGGCTCAAGTACTCGACTACTTTCTTCGTATTCTCTGCGTGCCGCTCGAGACGGAGCGATAATGTCTCAACGCCCTGCAGCAGCAGAAATGCATTAAACGGCGAGATCGCCGCGCCGGTGTCGCGCAGTAATATAGCGCGGATATAGGTGACAAAGGCAGCCGGTCCGACGGCATCATAAAATGACACGCCGTGATAGCTCGGGTTGGGGTCGGCAATATTCGGATACTTTCCGCTCGCCTTCCAGTCAAATTTACCTGATTCTACGATCACACCGCCCAGTGTGGTGCCATGACCGCCAAGGAATTTGGTCGCTGAGTGCACCACGATGTCGGCACCGTGCTCGATCGGACGGATCAGATACGGCGTTCCGAACGTGTTGTCGATCACGACCGGGATGCCGTGGCGGTGTGCAATCTCAGCGACGGCATCGATATCCGGGATGTCGCTGTTCGGATTGCCGAGAGTCTCCAGGAATACCGCCCGCGTATTATCGTTGATGGCTCCCTCCACCTCGCTCAGATTGTGGGCATCGACAAAGGTTGTCTGAATGCCATACTGAGGCAGTGTGTGCTCAAGCAGGTTAAATGTCCCGCCGTAGATCGTCTTCTGTGCCACGATATGACCGCCGTTTGCGGCAAGTGCCTCGATCGTATAAGTGATGGCTGCTGCACCGGAAGCTAAGGCAAGCCCGGCACTGCCGCCCTCCAGCGCAGCGACTCTGTCCTCAAAGACGCCTTGCGTGGAGTTTGTCAGCCTGCCGTAAATATTGCCCGGATCAGCCAGTCCGAACCGATCGGCCGCATGCTGGCTGTTGTGAAATACATAAGAGGTGGTTTGGTAAATCGGGACTGCTCTCGCATCGGTCGCCGGGTCTGCCTGCTCCTGTCCAACGTGTAACTGCAATGTCTCAAATTTGTATGTACTCATGATTAATCTCCTTTTTTCTGTTGACATAAAGAAACCGGGGGCCTGCTGTTAAGCTCCCGGGCAAATGGTCTGTCTGATGTTTTAAGAATCAGTTCAACATCGGATCGTATAAAGGTGCGCAGACAAACAGCCAAGCGCCCCAGCCATATCACATGCCCGGGAGTTCAGCATTCGGCAACACCACATGCCCTTATACAATTTGCCGTCAATTTGTCTGTTCATAATGCTTCTTTCTATGGTCATCAATCTGATGAATCCGGTTGATCAACAATGATGATTTCGTCTCCGGGGAAGAGCGTGCCGCCGTGCAGCACCTTTGCAAACACCCCCTCCCGCGGCATGATGCAGTCACCCATCTTTTTGTATATCTCACAGTGACTGTGACACTCTTTTCCGATCTGGGTCATCTCCAGGATCACACTGCCGGCCTTAAAAACAGTTCCGATGGGGAGCGTTCTGAAATGATACCCTTCTACGACAAGGTTCTCTCCGAATGCTCCGAATGCGACATCAGCGCCTCTGGCACGAAACTCTTCTATCTGCTCTAACCCCAGCAGGCTGATCTGTCTGTGCCACTTGCCCGCATGGGCATCGCCTCTGATACCCCAGTCTTCAATGACTTCGGCTTTAGGGACGGCGTGCTTTTGTGTTCCTTTCTTTTCGCTGATGCAAATGCTGTGAATAATGCCCACAGGTGTGCCTCCTTACAAGTTGTTCACATTATAATTCTATTTACCTACCATGTCAATAGGTTTTATGACTTTTTTCTTGTTTGCCTATTTACCCTGCGTTATAATAGGTTAAAGCGGGCCGTCAATGATATAAAAGGATGAGACTCATGATTTCAACGAGAGGACGCTATGCGCTGCGCGTGATGATCGATCTGGCTGAGCAGGAACAGGGACAGTATATCCCGCTCAAGGACATCGCAGCGCGGCAGGAGATTTCAAAAAAATATCTGGAAATCATTGTCAAAGACATGGTACGCGGCTCTCTGATCGCCGGCGTCAGCGGTAAGGGCGGCGGGTATAAACTCTGCCGTAAGCCTGAAGACTACACCGTAGGCGAGATTCTCGAGCTGATGGAGGGGACACTCTCCTCCGTGGCCTGCCTGGCGGATAAAAACTATGACTGTCCGCGCAGGGCCATCTGCCAGACACTTCCAATGTGGGAAGAATATGACAAGATGGTGCGCGATTTCTTCTATCATAAAAAACTGAGCGATCTTCTCTGAAGACCGCTCTTTCTTTATCCGATATATTCTGTGTAAATGGATTTGGCCCGGCTTTCGTCGTCCACATGTTTGATGATCGCCCGGCCGTTCTTAAACAGCTTGATCTCAATGCTGCCATTGTCAAAATCTAATGTAAAATCATTGCAGGATACTTTCCCGAGTGCCCCGAGCTTTTCGGCATACCGCTCAAAATCGACATCGCCGGTCTTTTCCGGGATGACCTGCACGGCGTCGCGCCCGCACAGACTCACTGCCTGCATGCCCTGTGTTTTTCCATAATAGGTGTACTCTTCGTGGACACAGACCGGACAGTCCTGATCTTTTATGATCTCAATTTCCTGAAACTGATTCTCCCACAGATCAAACGTGAGCAGTGTTTTGCGCAGATCACCGTTTCCTGTGAGATATTTAATCGCCTCCGCACATTGGTAAGATGAGACAATCGCTGTTGCGGAGGCGAGCACCCCGGCCGTCACACAGGTCGGGCCGCCGCTGCCGCCTGCTGCCGGTCCGGCCAGACAGCAAAAACATGGCTGATCTTCACCGTAGATATAATTCATCGTCATCCCGGAAGAACCGATTGCCCCGCCGTAGATCCATGATTTTTTAAGGACATGGCAGGTCTCATTGATCAGATAGCGCGCCTCAAAATTATCAGTCGCATCCAGCACCAGATCCATATCAGAGATCAATGCCTCAGCTGTTGAACTGTTAAAATCGGTGACCGCCGGCTCAATCTCAATCTCAGAGTTGGCCTCCCGCAGATGCCTGGCTGCTGCCTCAGCTTTCGGAAGGGCCTCAGCCGCATCCTGCTCCGTGTAGATCACCTGACGCTGCAGATTGGAAAGCTCCACGAAGTCGCGGTCAACGAGCCGCAGATAGCCGACGCCGGCGCGGGCCAGATTGTTGGCTGTGACCGTGCCAAGCGCTCCCATGCCGACAATCACCACGCGCGATGCGCGCAGTTTCGCCTGTCCTTCCTCTCCGACACCGTAAAATGCAATCTGTCTTGAATATCGCTCACTCATGATTCATCCTTCCCGAAGAATTCCTCATACCATAACAGGAAAATATAGACGGCCCACACCTTCTTATAACAGTCTTTCTTTCCTGTCTTGTGCTGATTCAGAAGCTTTAAGATCTTTTTCTGTTTAAAGAAGCGCCCGGCGGCCTCACTCCTAAAGGCCTTCTCGATGGCAGCATCCACTTTCTCTTCGCGCATCCACTCACGCAGCGGTACCGGGAACCCCAGTTTTTTCTTTTTGTAAGACTCGTTGGGGATCACTGTCCTGGCCGCAGTTCTGAGTGCGATCTTCGTTGTCTGCGCATTGACTTTATGGGCTGTGGACAGACAGCGGGCAGCGGCAAAGACTGCATCATCCAGATACGGTGTGCGCGCCTCCAGTCCAAACATCATCGTGTTGCGGTCAACCGCAAAGAGGAAGTCATTGACCAGCCAGAAGTAAAAATCGATCACCTGGCGCTGCACCATCGTCGAATCGTTACTGTGCGCATCATAGAAGGGCTTAACCAGATCGGTCGGGATAACCTGCTCACGGCTGTTAACCAGAGACAGCGCCTCTTTGTCGCGGAACACCCGCCCGAGCCCGATGTGATAGTCGCGGAGATGCCTGCCGCGCCTGTAGATAAAATTGAGTCCGCGCGCCTCAGGAAAAAGACCTGCAATCCCCGAGGCGATCCGCCTCAGCGGATAGGGGATCTTCATATACGAACGGCCGCTGATCTCCTCCTGATAAGAATTGTATCCGCCAAAGAGCTCGTCTGCACCTTCCCCTGACATGACAACCTTCACATCCTCGCTCGCGATCTGTGCGACAAAGTACAGCGCGATCGCCGCCGGATCTGCCAGCGGCTCATCCATATGATAGAGGATGTTTGGCAGCGCCTTAAAATACTCTTCCTTGTCAATCGTGCGTGAGCGGTTTGTAATGCCAAGCTTTTCAGTCAGATCCCGCGCATAGCGGATCTCATCATAGCGCTCATCATCGTAGCCGACCGTGTAGGTCTTGTCCGGCCGCGCGAGTGACACCAGATAGGAGGAGTCAATCCCGCTTGACAGGAATGATCCCACCTCAACATCCGCGATCTGATGATAGTGCACCGACTCGGCCATGGCCTTCGCGATCATATCAGACGCCTCATCAAGCGGCATATCCCTCTCATCAAAGGTGAGCGCCTTAAAGCACTCATCTTCCACGCTCAGCCGTACTTTCTCAGGGCCGTCGCAGGTGCGCCGGATCGTGACGCGGTGTCCCGGCTGCACGCGCATGACACCCTTAAAAAAAGTCTCTTCTGTCGGCACCGAATTAAAGCACAGATAAGCCGCCAGAGATGCCTCGTTAAACTCCTTGTGAAACGCGGGATGATCTAAAAAAGCTTTGATCTCAGAGGCAAATATCAGGGTATCACCGGAGCAGTAATAATAGAGCGGCTTAATCCCCCAGGGATCCCGGGCCATCATCAGTGTCTGGCTGTGTGTATCCCAGATCGCAAAGGCGTACATCCCGCGCAGGTGATGCACGACATCAGCGCCCCACCGCTCAAAGCCTGCCAGAATCGCCTCTGTGTCAGACTGCGTATAAAATGAAGCGCCGCCTGCTGCCAGCTCTTTACGCAGCTCCCGGTAATTGTAGATCTCTCCGTTGTAGACAATCACATACCGTCTGTCTGCACTGTAAATCGGCTGATCGCCGCCTTTCAGATCGATGATCGCCAGACGCCGGTGCCCCAGAGCACACATATCGTCCAGATAAAATCCTTCACCGTCCGGTCCGCGGTGCGCTATCCGATCTGTCATCTTTTTTAAAACGGCCTGCTCCGGCTTACAGCCGGTTGTCACATAGCCTGCAATCCCACACATTAATCGTTCAGACTCCTCAGCTTCTCAAGCTCTTCAAACATCTCCTCCAGTTTTGCACTGTAGTCGATATCTTTGCGGGCGCGCAGATCTTCTGTCATCTGGGCGACCGGCGTCAGGAGGTTTGTCAGTGAGACATTGGCAAGCGACCCTTTGAGTGCATGAGCGCGTTCAAAAGCCTCATCCAGATCATGTGCTTCGATGGCGGTCTTCAGTCTGTCATATCCGTCATCTGCGAGTGCCAATCCGACCATCCTCAGATAGAACTCTTCATTGTTCAGGCATCGCTCCAGTCCTTCCGCCGTGTTGGCTCCCAGTTCTTTCAGTTGATCGATCGTCATACCTTCACCCTCTCTTTCAAAAGTGTTTCAAACTCTTCCGCCGCAAGCGGCTTTGAAAAATAATAACCCTGAATCAAATCGCAGTTGACTGATTTGAGAAAATCAACCTGCTCCTGATCTTCGACGCCCTCCGCGACAACCAGCATGTCCAGATCCTTAGCGACATCCATGATCAGCCTGATCAGTGTCTCCTGTCTGTTGTTGTGCCGCAGCCGCTGCACAAATGCCATATCCATCTTCAGCACGTCCATCGGAATATCAGCCAGCATGTTAAGTGATGAATAACCGGATCCGAAATCATCCATCTCGATGACAAATCCTTCCTGATGCAGCCCGTCAATGACCTGGGTGATCCAGTCGACGTCATCTGTATATGAAGACTCCGTGATCTCGAGATATACATCCGATTTATCCAGTCTGTGCTCATGAAGCATGCTGCTTAATGCATTCACCAGATTCGGATTATAGAGATCCATGCGCGATATATTGATTGAAATCGGCACTGAAACTCCCGCCGCCTTCCACCTTTCGACGTGCGCCATCGCTTCTTTCCACACAAAAGCATCCAGCTTGGAGATCAGACCGTTATCCTCCATGAGCGGAATGAAAACGGAGGGACTGACAGCTCCCAGCTGCGGATGCTCCCATCGCACCAGCACCTCGGCGCTGGCCAGCACCGGTTGATCTCCGGTGATGTTGTACTTCGGCTGATATTTCAGATAGAACTGTCCTCCCTCCAGCGCCTCGTCAGCCTCAGAAATCAGGCGGTCTTCAAATATTTTCTTCTCGTGCGCCTGCACATCATAAACGGCAATCAGCTGCGCATAATTGCCCTTGATCAGATTGACCGCCTGAACGGCCCGGTCAAAACGCCGCTCGATATCAATGGTTTTATCGACATCCCTGTAGATACCGGTGCGCACCCGCACATTGATATCCTTAAACTCATTAAAATGCTCATTGATCTCTTTGGCTGCACTGTCATAATCGACCATACCGCCCGGCATATAGACAAAGAAGCGGTCTGCCTCGATGCGGCAGGCCATGCACCCGGTCTGCTCCCGCAGCTCCTTGAGATAGTCAGCCAGATGGATCAACACCTCATCGCCGCGGCGGCGTCCATACAGTTCGTTGATCAGATGAAAATGATTGATATCGATGGCAACAGCATCCATCGGCTGCTCCGGATGAAACCGGTCATACTGCTCACCATAACGGTAGAAGAAATCTCTGTTAAACAGACCTGTCATATCCTCGCGCTCTGTCATCTGTATGATCGTCCGGTCTTCATGCAGCTCGATCGTCTTTTGCATGCGCGTCAGGATGACCTTCGGCATATCAAACGGTTTGGTAATAAAATCAGATGCCCCCATCTCAAGACTCTGCACCTCAGCC
>CADBOU010000117.1 GCA_902796355.1 uncultured Lachnospiraceae bacterium | reverse complement strand
GCTGTTCTTTCCCAGAAAGACAGAGCCGGCATGTTTGATGTGATCAAGATAGTCAAAAGGTTTGTCCACACAGAGTTCAAAGTGCTCAGGTGCAATCTCATTGGCCATGTCGATCGCTGTCATGATGTCAGGGGTGACGATGATCTTCCCGTTGTTTTCGATAGATGCGCGGGCGATCTCTTCGCGGGGAAGAGCGGAGAGCTGGCGCTCCAGCTCAGGTCCCACGGCGTCGGCAAGCTCCTGACTGTCAGTGACCAGGACGGCAGTTGCAAATTTGTCGTGCTCAGCCTGTGAGAGCATGTCGATGGCCACGACAGAAGGGTCACAGGTGCCGTCGGCGACAATAAGAATTTCGCTCGGGCCGGCGATCATATCGATCGCCACACGGCCGAACACCTGTTTTTTGGCCTCAGCGACAAAGGCATTGCCCGGACCGACAATCTTATCAACCCGGGGGATTGTTTCTGTGCCATAGGCGAGGGCTGCGACAGCCTGTGCGCCGCCGACGCGGAAAACACGGTTAATTCCGGCCAGTTTTGCAGCGGCGAGCAGGGCATCTTTGATGATGCCGTCTTTGGCAGGCGTGACCATGATGATTTCAGAACATCCTGCGATCGATGCCGGGATGCCGTTCATCAGAACCGTGGACGGATACGCCGCAGTACCGCCCGGCACATAGATGCCGACTTTTTCGATCGGCAGGATCTTCTGGCCGAGGACAACGCCAGGGCGGTCATTGACAATAAAAGAGGAGCGCACCTGGTGTTTGTGGAAACTGCGAATGTTCTCAGCAGCCTTTTTCAGCGTCTCCATCAGCTGCGGATCGATCCTCTTACAGGCGGCATCGATTTCTTCCAGAGTCACTTCGAAAGCTGTATCACCCAGCCCGTCAAATTTCTGGCTGTAACGGCGCAGCGCCTCATCGCCCTGATCTCTGATATCGGCAATGATCCCGGAAACGATGTCTTCGACACCGGTGGGCATCTGCGTGCGCAGAAACAGTTCATTTCCACTGATTTCTTCATATTTAAACTGACGTATCATTTTTTCTCCTCTTGTGTCATGGTTTCCTGTAATGCTTTTACTAAGGTTTGAATCGGTTCTGATTTAAACTTGAAAATGGCTTTGTTGGCAATCAGTCTGGCGCTGACCGGCACGATTTCTTCCGTGGGAATCAAATCATTGGCTTTTAATGTGTTGCCGGTCTCAACCAGATCGACAATGACATCGGACAGCCCCAGAAGCGGAGCCAGCTCGATGGAGCCGTTGAGCCGGATGATGTCGATATCGCGGCTCTTGCTGTTGTAGTACCGGCGTGCGATATTCGGAAAGCTCGTGGCTACCCGCAGCGTCCGGTCCGTGTTGTCGTGAAAATCTCTGGGTGCAGCCACCATCATGCGGCAAAAGCCCCGCTTTAAGTCGAGCAGTTCGTAGACATTAGGGTTGGTCTCCAACAGAATGTCTTTTCCGACGATACCGATGTCAGCCGCGCCGCGCTCAACGTAGATGGCAACATCAGCGGCTTTAACCCAGAAAAAACAGACTTTCTTTTCGTTGTTTTCAAAAATCAGCTGACGCGTATCAGCCAGTACATCCGGTGCATCATAGCCGGCGGCCTCAAAAGCGGCATAAACCTGTTTGCCCAGGCGCCCTTTCGGAAGGGCAATATTGACATAATCATTTCTCATCGCGCACCTCCCCGCCTGCCAGTCTTAGTGTTTTTCCAGCCCTGATATCAGAGGGAATCTTTTTTTGCACCATCACAGTGCTCCCGTCTGCGCGCAGGGCGGCAGCGGCTCTTTCAATGGCAGCCGGATCTTCATCATCATTATATAAAAGAAGAACATCGACATCTGTCGTGCGCTCTTCACGCTCCAGACTTTCAAGTTTGCTTAAAGACACGGAAAATCCGACAGCGCCGCTCTTTTTGCCCATCTTTTTCATCAGGTGATCATAGCGCCCGCCGGACAGGACTGAAGAGTTAAGGCCTTCGATAAAGCCGAGGAAGATCATCCCGTCATAATAGCCCATATTGCCGGCGACAGAAAAATCAAACCGGATGTGGTCATCCAGTCCGGCTGCCTTTAAGATCTCACAGACCTGGCGCATCTCGGAAGCTGCCTGCTGCATATCAGATCCGACGATAAACTGTGTCATGCCCTGAAGGACCTGCTCCATCGGACCATAGGTCTGAATCATCGCGCAAAGCGCATCGCTCAGCACGGCAGAGACACCGCACTGCCTGCAGATCTCCAAGCTTTCATGCACATTTTTATTGCGGATACAGGTTAAAATACGGTCAGATTCTTTATCCGGGAGTGCCAGCAGATCGATCAGGCCCTTGACGATACCCATATGGGAAATGTCCAGGATATAGTCGTGGGAAACCAGATCAAGGGAGCGCGCGGCGAGCATGATGACCTCACACTCATCGTATGCACTCAGATCGCCGATGCATTCGATTCCGGTCTGAGTGATTTCGCGGAAATCACGGCTGCCGGGGACGAGGCGGTAGACTTCATCATCATAGTAAAGCTTTTGTACGACACCTTTTTCATCTTCCGTATTTTTTGCAATAGATAAGGTGACGTCAGGCTTTAAGGCCATCAGCCTGCCGGTCGGATCTGTGAAGGCGAGTATCCCGTCGTTGCCGAGAAAATCCTTGTTACGGGCATAGAGTTCATAATCCTCGAACTTGCCGGTTTTAAAAAGCCTGTAGCCGTAAGACTCATAAAGAGCGCGCAGGTCGTAGATCGCGCGCTCCTGCTTTTTTAAAATTGTCTCATATGTCTTCATATCGGTGTTTCACATGTCCTTTCTGTAAGGAATTCACCTGAGCTTCTATTATATAGGAAGCAGGCCGGATTGTCATCCAGCTGCAACATCCGATCACTTTAGTGTGCTACTATGCTAACACGGTAGAGAAGAAAAGTCAAGAGCAGACAATGCATGTTTAGATCTTTTATTACCGGCTTAAGACAGTGTCTGCAGATCAGCTTTCATTCTCTCTAACAGAACAGAGGCAGCCTGCGAAAAGGTCTGATTCTTCCGCCAGATTACAAACATGGATGTCTCAGGGGTTCCTTTAAGAGGTCGGAAAACAAGGCCGCTCTCTTCGCTGGTGTTGGCGATTTTATCCAGCATGACGGCATATCCGACGCCGGCTTTAACCAGCATGGTGGCGTTGAAGGCCAGATTGTAGGTCGCAACAATCTGGTATTTCCGGATTGCGCCGCCCAGCCATTGTGACAGATCCAGGCTGAGCCATTGACGGGAGCAGATCAGAGGAAGATCCGACAGATCCTGGACAGACAAGATGTCTTTTTCAGCCAGCGCATCTCCTTTTTTCATCACGACGCCCCAGTTGTCGTGCAGAGGGATAGAGAGATAATCATATTTGTTTTGATCGACAAAGCCCATAATGATCGCATAATCAAGCAGTCCTTTATCCAGCTTGTCGCATACGTCAGTGATATTACCGCTGAAAATATTACATCTGATCCCCGGATAATCAAGTTGAATACTCTTGAGAACACGCCCGAAAGCCGTGATGGCATCCGACTCTGCAGCACCAATCTCAACATCACCTGCAATTGTTTCAAATCCGGATTGAAATTCAGATTTGGTTCTGTCAACTAATGCAAGAATATCCTGTGCGCGCGCCAAGAGCCTTAAACCATCTTCAGTCAGCTTAATGGAATAATTGGATCTGACAAACAGCTTGGTATGCAGCTCCTGTTCGAGCTCTTTTATATGCTTGGAAATGGTTGGCTGGGAGATAAACAAACGTGCCGCAGCCTTGGATATGCTTTCTTCTCTGGCCGCTTCCACAAACAGTTCCAAATCGCGCAGTTCCATAGAGGAGTCCTTTCTGAGTTTACAAGTCAATTTCTCTGATAATACAGATATTATAATCTAGAATAATTAACTATGCAATATTGATATTGGACATATCTGTTTACTGCCATTATGATGTACCTGT
>CADBOU010000116.1 GCA_902796355.1 uncultured Lachnospiraceae bacterium | reverse complement strand
TCAATGATCTCTGATTGATCTTTATGATTTCCCAGAGGACATTTGAGATCAATCGTCTGCATTGACCGATTGATATAAACTGACATGTTGCCAACCCCAATTTTTTTGAATTACCAACCATAATCATATTAAAAAAACAATCCTGAATATAAACAGACAGGCTGCAGCACGACTTAAAGTGCTGCAGCCTGTAATCGTATTGTCTTGTTATATTTATGGTTAATTTACAGTGTCGCTGCCATGACAGCTTTGATGGTGTGCATGCGGTTTTCCGCCTCCTGGAAGACAATGGAGGCCGGACTCTCGAAGACATCATCTGCCACTTCCATGCAGTCGATGCCGTATTTGTCATAAATATCCTTGCCAATCTTGGTCTTGACATCGTGGAAGGAAGGCAGACAATGCATGAATTTGCACTGCTCGCCTGCTGCCGCCATGATCTCGCTGGTCACACGGTATGGTGTCAGCTCATTGATCCGCTCCTGCCACACTTCATCAGGCTCGCCCATCGATACCCAGACATCTGTATAAATGACGTTGGCACCCTTAACAGCCTCCTGGGGATCCTCAGAAAACTCGATGACGGCCCCAGTCTCTTTGGCGATCTCCTGGCAGGTGTCAATCAGCTCCTGAGCCGGCCAGTATTTCTTGGGCGCGCAGGCGATAAAGTGCATGCCCATCTTAGCCGCGCCGACCATCAGGGAATTGCCCATGTTGAAGCGGGCATCGCCCATGTAGACAAGCTTCTGCCCTTTCAGCGCTCCGGCTACTTCCTGCATCGTCATAAAGTCTGCCAGGATCTGCGTCGGATGGAATTCGTTTGTCAGTCCGTTCCACACCGGTACACCTGCATTGGCCGCCAGATCCTCAACAATATCCTGGCCGAATCCGCGGTACTCGATCCCGTCAAACATCCGTCCGAGCACGCGGGCCGTATCTTCGATGCTCTCTTTCTTGCCCATCTGTGAACCGGACGGTCCCAGATATACCGGATGCATGCCCAGATCAGCGCCCGCCACTTCAAATGCGCAGCGTGTCCGTGTGCTGTCTTTTTCAAAGAGGAGAACGATGTTCTTGCCTTCACAATAACGATGCGGTACACCGTCCTGCTTCATCTTCTTTAACTCAATCGCAAAATCAATCAATCCCTGAATCTGCTCCGGTGAAAAGTCGAGAAGTTTCAGAAAATGCTGTCCTTTTAGTTCATGTGCTTTCATAGTATTTCCTTTCTGTATAAGTGTGATAGCAATTAATCTGCACAGGCTTTGGCCAGGATTTCCAGGCCTTTTGCCAGATCATCCTCTGAGATATTAAGCGGCGGCATCAGTCTGACCTTGTCTTTAGCGGTCAGGCATAAAAGCCCCGCCTCGTTGCACGCTTTGACGACATCGATGGCTTTCTTCTTCGTCCGGACACCGAGCATCATGCCCAGACCGTCTACGCCTTCAATTCCCGGTTTACCGGTCAGGTAATCGCGCATCATCTGTCCCTTCTTCTCTATCTGCGCAAGAAAATCGTCTGTCAGGCGTGCAAGCACTGTACAGGCTCCGGCACAGACGACCGGATTGCCGCCGAATGTCGAGCCATTATCGCCCGGTGCAAAAATGTCTTTCAGCTTTTCTGAGAACATTGTCACGCCAATCGGAAGACCGCCGCCCAGGCCCTTGGCTGTGGAAACGATATCCGGCTCCACACCGTAGTGCATATAGGAGTAAAGCTTGCCGGTCCGGCCGTTTCCCGTCTGTACTTCATCAACCATCAGCAGGATATTTTCATCCTGACAGATCTGTGCGATCCCCTGGACAAATGCAGGACTGAGCACGTTGACACCGCCTTCACCCTGCACGCATTCGATCAGAATACCAGCAAGTTTTTCGTTTCTAACAGTATTTTTAAATTTCTCAAGATCCTCCGTATCACCGTGAACAAACCCTGTGGTAAGCGGCTGAAACATCTCGTGATAATGGAGCTGCCCTGTTGCCGCCAGCGTCGTCACGGTCCGGCCGTGAAAGCTTCCGTCCAGTGTCAGGATCGTTGTGTACTCTTTGCCTTTCTTCTCCTCGGCATATTTGCGGGCCGCCTTAATGGCACATTCATTGGCTTCCGCTCCGGAATTTGTAAAAAAGACCTTGCTCATCCCGGTCTTCTCGCACAGCATCTGCGCCAGCTTAATACAGGGCTGTGTGTAATACACATTCGAAGTGTGCTGGAGTTTTTCAACCTGGCTGATCACGGCCTCCTTCCAGACTGGATCTGCATAGCCAAATGATGTCACGCCGATACCGGCGCCAAAATCGATATACTCTTTTCCATTAACGTCTGTCAAAACAGAACCGGACCCCGCATCTGCCACAATCGGAAACCGACCATAGGAATGCGCAATATATTGACTGTCCAGCTCCATCCATTGTTCTGCTGTCATTTTTTTGCCTCCTCCGGGTAAATCATCGTACCGGCACCTTCATTAGTCATCAGCTCCATCAGAATCGAATGAGGAACTCTGCCGTCCAGGATTGTCACCTTATCGGTTCCCATTCTGATGGCATCCAGGCAGCTCTCCACTTTAGGCACCATGCCGCCAGAGATGTGTTCGCTCTCGCACAGATCCTGGAGCTGCTCCACACTCATTTCGGAGATCAGCGTATCCGGGTCATCCTTATCCATCAGGATCCCGTCAATATCGGTGAGCATGATCATGCGCTTGGCTCTGAGCGCACCGGCGATATAAGCCGCGGCCGTATCACCGTTGATATTATAAACCTTGCCGCCGTGGCCCCACGCAATGGTAGAGACGACCGGGATATATCCCTCATCGAGCAGATCTCTGACAGGGCCGATATTGACTTTGTCAATCTTACCGACATAGCCGAGCTTATCATCTTTCATATGCGCTCTGAGCAGACTTCCGTCGATGCCGGAAATGCCCATCGCCTTGCCTCCTTTCATTTCAAGAAGATTGACGAGGGCTTTATTGATCTTGCCGGCCAGCACCATCTGGACGATATCCATGGTCTCCTGATCCGTGACACGCAGCCCGTCGATAAAGACCGGCTCCTTGCCCATCTTTCCCATCGCCTCGCTCACCTCCGGGCCGCCGCCGTGAACCAGCACGACATTGACACCAACCAGCTGCAGCAGCACGATATCCTCCATGACCTGCTCTTTGAGCTCTTCGTTGATCATCGCGTTGCCGCCGTATTTGATCACGATAGTCTCTCCGGTATATTTCTTGATATACGGCAGAGCCTGTGTCAGGACTTCCGCCCGTTCCATATTGGAAATACTCAGTTTCTTATTCATGTCTTCTCCCCGCTTCAAATCATGTTCTGTAATCTGCATTGATCGTGACATAATCATGTGTCAGATCACAGCCCCACGCAGTCGCACTCTCGTCGCCGTCGTGCAGGTTAATCAGAATCTCAATGTCTCCTGATGTCAGGACTTTGGCTGCTTTTTCCTCCGAAAACGGAATGCCGGCTCCGTCACGGCAGACATCCAGATGACCGCCTGCAGACTCAAATCC
>CADBOU010000115.1 GCA_902796355.1 uncultured Lachnospiraceae bacterium | reverse complement strand
GCCTTAATGACAGAGAAAATCACAAGTGCGATCAGAAGGAAATTGATCACTGCGCCGAGGAATACGCCGAGTCCGAGCTCCGGAGCTCCCTCTTTGCTTCCCAGAACGACATTCCATTTCTCAAAGCTCAGTCCGCCGAAGATTGCAGAGATCAGCGGCATCACGATATTGTCGACAAGTGAGGTCACAATGGCTGTGAACGCTCCGCCGATGATGATACCGACTGCCATATCCATGACACTGCCGCGGCTGATAAACTCCTTAAACTCTTTAATAAAACTCTTCATGAAAACACCTCCATATACAAAACAATAACCATTAACTAAATAAGCTCCCCTACAAGCTTTATTTCTGCCTCAATCGTAATCGAACAGACACCCTTCTGTCAAGAAAAAAACAATCATTCTTCGCTGTATTTTAAAGGATTTCTGCGCCTTTTTACCTTACGTGAGACAGCCTGGTGTTCAGATTATTCATACTGATTCAGAACACTCTCCAGATAATCACTGTACTCTTCTCTCACGCTCTCCGGTGATATGATTTCAAGCTGCGGTCCGATGCCCGTCACCCATCCGAAAAACTGGGGACTGACTGTCACAGAAACACGCACGGTAAATGCTTCTTTATCCGGAATCATCATGACTTCTTTTCCAAACCGGTCGAGGATCACACCTGTCAGACTGTGATCACAGCGCAGTGTCACAGTTTCTTCGCGTCCTCCGAACATCCCAAATGTTTTCTTGGAAAAAGCAGCCAGATCAAAATCTTTAAACTGCTCCTTTCCAACCCTCTTTTTATCTGTCATCAGGATATTCATCATCTTGTCGACGCGGTAATGTCTGATCCGTCCTTCTTCGAAACCGATCAGATAATAATTCTCATCATCCCATGTAAGAGCCCAGGGACTGACCTGATACAACGCGCCGCCGCGCTTGGGCACCAGCTTCTTTTGCGCCGACCACTCGGCATACTGAAACGTAATCTGCCTGTCGGCATTCATCGCTGTATGCAGGCCATCTACGTTATAATAGATCGTTTCGTTGCCGGCTTTCATGCGCCCTAAGATGACGACGGACCGGTTTAACTCGCGCGCTTTCTGCACGTTGGTCAGCTTTTCGATCTTAGCGATCAGCTCCTGCGTCTTTTTAGCAGTAATAAACTTTGATGACTGCACAGCGTCGACAAGCAGTTTTAACTCCGGCAGCTCAAAATCACGGCTGCCGATATAGTATCCGCCGTTGTTGCCTTCCGCCATCAGGACATCAATCCCAAAATCCTGCAGGATTTCAACATTAGAGTAAATAGTACGCCTGTCTGCTTTAAACCCGTAACTGCCAAGTATGTCTATCAGCTCAGAGGCGTTGAGTGTATGATCGTCATCGGTTTTTTCAAGCAGTTCACGCATCATATAAAGCAGTGCCAGTTTGTGATTGCCTGCACCCGCCATCAGTCTACCTCCTCAACAATCAACATGATTCCATCACAACCGCAGCTTCTTCCAGATATTTAGTGATATTCAGATGCTGCGGGCATGCCTTCTCGCATTTCCGGCATTGAATACAGTCAGAAGCCTTCCCTGCATCTTTAACTGCTTCCTCGTAATCAGCTTTTCCTTTTTCGATACGATTAAAGATCAATTGTTCGTTTCTCGCCTCAAAGATCTCCGGAATCGGAATCTTTTTGGGACAGCCGTCCGTACAATAATGGCAGGATGTGCAGGGAATCGAATCCACTTCATCCAGTGCCTTTCTGACGCGGCTTATTACATCCTGTTCATTTTCGGTCAGAGGCTTAAAATCTCTCATATATGACAGATTGTCTTCCATCTGGGCTACATCAGACATGCCGGAAAGAACTGTAATAATCCCGTCAAGAGATGCCACATACCGGATCGCCCATGAAGCAAACGATGCATTCTCATCCGCTTCTTTAAATATCTTCTGCACCTCCGGAATTGGATTAGCGAGCGCACCGCCTTTGACCGGCTCCATCACAGTGATGGACTTGTCATGTCTGCGCGCAACCTCATAGTTGGCTCTGGACTCAACTTTAGGGTTCTCCCAGTCCGCATAATTGAGTTGCAGCTGGATAAAATCGACCTCCGGATGATCGTTTAGCAGCTGATCAAGAAACACATGGTCATCATGAAATGAAAACCCAAAGTATTTAACCAGCCCCTGTTTTTTTAAATCTTTGACAAAGTCCCAAATGTGATATTCATCGTATTTTTTGTAATTGTCCTTATTCAGTGCGTGCAACAGATAATAGTCAAAATATCCTGCTCCGGTGCGCTCAAGGCTTGTATAAAACTGCTGCTTGGCGCTCTTTTCATCATCGCACTGAAGCCATGCGCAAAGCTTGGTGCACAGTGTATAGCTGTCTCTCGGATACCGGTCAACAAGCGCT
>CADBOU010000114.1 GCA_902796355.1 uncultured Lachnospiraceae bacterium | reverse complement strand
GCATCGAGCAGGCGCAGCGCTACTTCATCGATTTCGCTGCCGGATGCTTTGATCCCCTCATCATCAAGGCCCATAATATCGCCTTTTTTAATCTTATGTCCTGAGATCTTTGTCGTGCGCACAGCATACGTCACTTCCAGACTCTTTGTCATAGATGCGCTTTCTGCCATGGCCGCTGCGTTATCTTCCGGGTCAAGCGACGGATCATTGGAAATCATCGCTGTAATCCCCTGCGGGATTGTCTTTGTCGGGATGACATAGACTCTTCTTCCCTCCGATAAATCACGCGCCTGATTGGCAGACATAATAATATTCTTGTTGTTGGGCAGAATATAGACAGGATCAGCATCAATGGATTCAATGGCACTCATGATGTCATCTGTACTGGGGTTCATTGTCTGGCCGCCCTCAATGACAACATCCGCCCCCATCTCTTTGAAAAGATTTGACAATCCGTCTCCGCTGGCCACAGTCACAAATCCTGGAGTCTTTTTGACTTCAACCGGTTTAGATGTGTTCTGTTCAGCTTCTTCCTGTACTGTTTCCGTCAGTTTGGCATCTTCCTGCAATCGGCTTTGATCCAATTCTGCCTGCGTGACAAGGGTGTTCTGATGCTCTAAACGCATATTATCAATTTTGAGATTGGAAAGCATGCCGTATGTTAACCCCTTTTGAATAGCTAACCCCGGGTCATTTGTATGAACATGCACCTTGATAATGTCTTCATCGGATACGCAGACGATGGAATCACCGATCGATGCAAGATACTGCTTAAATTCCGCCTCTGTTTCGATAGAAACCTCGCCCTCAGTCAGCACCAGGAACTCTGTGCAGTATCCGTACTTAATATCATCAGTTGATATCGGCTTACGGATACGCTCTTTCTGCAGTAACTGCTGCGTGTCAGATACTTCCTGTGCAGAAATAGCAGGAATCTGTTCTGCCAGAAGCTCCTGTGCATCAACATCAAGAGATTTGACAAGCTGCTGATAAACCCCTGTCAAAAAACAGATCAGTCCCTGACCGCCGGAATCGATCACACCAGCTTCCTTTAAGACGGGCAGTTGTTCCGGAGTATGATCAAGTGCTTCCTGGCCTGCATCAATAACCTGCTTCAGGGCGTTTACCAGATCTGTTTCACGTGTGATATCATCAGTCCCGTCTCCCGTTTCTGTCAGGCTTAATGCCTTGTCGGATATAGCCTTCGCAACAGACAGGATCGTTCCTTCCATCGGTTTCATAACTGCCTTATACGCAGTCTCTGTTGCTTTAGCCATAGCTGCAGATAAAACCGGTGCTTTGAGTGCTTCCTGCTCGTCGCTGATTGTCCGGATAAATCCGCGAAGAAGCTGCGAAAGAATAACTCCCGAATTACCGCGGGCACCGCGCAGCGAACCGGAAGAAATCGCTTTGCACAATTCCTTCATGGTCGCATCAGGCGCAAGTGCGTTGATCTCACGCACAGCTCCCTGCAATGTCATAGACATGTTGGTTCCCGTATCTCCGTCCGGAACAGGGAAGACATTCAGCATATTAATGGTTTCTTTATTTTCTTCAAGCCTCTGTGCGCCAGCTAAAAACAAACTGCGCAATAAAGTGGCATCAATCTTGTTTACAGACAATTTACAGCTTCCTCCTATCGACGTTATCGCTATCAATCGATCACGCGGACACCCTCGACAAACACTCTGATTTTTGAAACATGCATACCGGAAAACTTCTCAACCTTGTATTTGACATTGTCAATAAGATTACCGGTCACTGTCGGAATGTTAATTCCATAAACGACAATAACATGGAAATCTATCGATACTTTATTGTCATCTGAGAGCATCACTTTCACTCCGCGGGTTAAGCTCTCTTTCTTTAAAAGCCTGACTAAACCGTCCTTCATATTGACAGCAGCCATGCCGACGATACCAAAGCATTCTACCGCTACGCTTCCGGCATATTTTGCTATCGCATCAGGGCGGATACTGATCGTCCCGAGTTCGTTGCTCATACTACCCTTCATGGAACAAACCTCCTTATTGCGGATAAAGCATACAACTTATTATTATAATCATAATCATATTATTAAGCAAATAGTTAATTCTTAAAGCTATGGATCGGTGCCGGTATGCGACCTCCTCTGTTGACGAACTCTGAACAATCCTTGCGATTAACCGGCATAACCGGTGCATCTCCCAAAAGACCTCCGAAATGAGCAAAATCTCCGACATTCTTACCTTCCACCGGAATAATACGGACCGCAGTTGTCTTGCCGTTGACCATACCGATTGCCATCTCGTCAGCTATAATACCTGATATCGTCGCAGCGCCTGTATCCCCGGGAATCGCAATCATATCCAGCCCTACCGAGCACACACAGGTCATGGCTTCCAATTTTTCAATCGTAATCGCCCCTTCAGCTGCCGCTTCAATCATGGCACGGTCTTCGCTGACCGGTATAAATGCTCCGCTCAATCCGCCTACACAAGATGCGGCCATCACACCGCCCTTTTTTACCTGGTCATTAAGCATGGCAAGTGCCGCCGTTGTTCCCGGTGCCCCAGCACTTTCAAGACCCATCTCCTGCAGAATATCAGCGATGCTGTCTCCGACTGCAGGTGTTGGTGCCAGTGATAAATCTACAATTCCGAAAGGCACGTGCAGCTCCTGACTGGCCCTCTCCGCCGCAAGCTGCCCGATCCTTGTGATTTTAAAGGCTGTCTTCTTAATCACATCACACAGCTCTTTAAAATTCAGTCCATGTGCCTGTGTCAGCGCATGTCTGACAACTCCAGGGCCGCTGACTCCGACATTGATGACACAGTCTCCTTCAGTGACACCCAAAAAGGCACCTGCCATAAACGGATTATCATCCGGTGCGTTACACAAAACAACCAGTTTTGCACAACCGATGGAATCATCTTCCTTTGTCCTGTGAGCCGTTTCAACAATGATATCGCCCATGAGACGAACAACATCCATATTGATACCGGTTTTGGATGATCCTGCCACAACAGATGAACAGACACGCTCTGTGCGCTCAAGAGCTTCAGGTATAGAGCGAATGAATAATTCTTCTCCGGGTGTCATATCTTTCGAGACAAGCGCTGAATATCCGCCGATGAAATTGACGCCTATATCGTGTGCCGCGCGATCCAGCGTTTCGGCAATACGCACATAATCAGCTGTCGTATGGCATGATGAAGCCCCTATAATTGAAACAGGCGTGATGGCAACTCGCTTGTTGACAACTGGAAAGCCGAATTCTGCTTCAATCTGGTCTCCCACTCTGACAAGATCCTTTGCATAAGCAGTAATTTTGCTGTATATATTGTCACATAACCTGTCCAGTGAATCGCTGATGCAGTCTAGCAAACTGATCCCGAGCGTGATCGTTCGAACATCCAGGTTCTCAGACTCAATCATATGATTTGTCTCGGAAACTTCGTATAGATTAATCATAAATAACCCGCTTTCTTAAATACGGTGCATTGATTCAAATATCTCTTCTTTCTGACAATGAATATCCATGCCTAATTCAACGCCAAGTTTTTTAATATCTCTGGCAACTGAGGCGAAACTGTCATCGATCGGCGTCGCATCAATAATCATCATCATGTTAAAATACCCGCCGACGATTGTCTGTGATATATCCAGAATATTAATGCCGCGGTCGGCAAGATAGCTGCAAATACGCGCAATAATACCAACAGAGTCTTTCCCGACAACTGTGATCACTGCTCTTTTCATAAACAATACCTCCTGTCTGTATTTGTTATTCAGTATAGCATACTTGATATAAAGTTCATAATTATAATCTGATATGATATTTAAAATTCCAAATAAAGTCCTTGCATCACGAAATCTTTTCTGATAAAATAGTAGCGTTGTCAGGTATTGACAACTGAATCTGGACAAGAATGAGGAGGTGTTAACTGTGGCTAAGTGCGAAATCTGCAACAAGTCTGTCCACTTTGGAAATAATGTGAGTCACTCTCACCGTAAGTCAAGGAAAATGTGGAAACCAAACGTCAAGTCAGTCCGCGTTAAGACTGAAGGCGGCGGTACAAAGAAGATGAATGTCTGCACTTCCTGTCTTCGTTCCGGTAAAGTGGAAAGAGCATAACGAATTTAAAAACCAGGCTTTTTAAGCCTGGTTTTTGTTTTGCTTATTCTTCTGTTACATCCGTTCCTTCATCCAGAACCCGATCCAGTGTTTCTGATATATCATCTTCAGTGATCGGGTTAGCCCTGGCATCAATCCTGTCGAATATGTCAGGCACCAGATCCATCACCTTTGTGATCACATCCTGCTTTTTGATGTTGACCAGCCTGGTTTTCCCTCTTTGAATCACCAACATGGCAGTAGGGATCATTTTGGCACCGACCCCGCCTGACTTTTTACCGCGGGCATCTCCGGAGAGCACGCCAGTACCCATCGCAAATGAAACTTCCATCAGAGGTATCAGCGTCATGTCATCGACCTTAATCGGATCTCCTACAACAGTCTTCGAGGAGACAACATGGTCTATGCCATCGAACATTGATGTGACGGCACCAACAAATCCATTTTTGTTTCCGTTGCCATTATTCTTGTCACTCATGCTGCTTTTCCTCCTTTAATGATATCAGCAGATCGATCTAACTTTGTTTTCAATATCTTCAGATCTTTGATGGTTCTGTACAGATTAATATCCAGAATCAATGGTATAGCAAACCAGACTACACTGCCCAATCTAAGTTTTCCTTTTAAAAAGCCGTCCAGATCAATGACTTTCTCCTCAAAATTAATGACCGGAAGCTCTATCTTTTCAATCCTCGGATACAAAACCGACATGAAAGCCGCCGTAATCCCCGATGTGTAAGGATCTTCAAATCCCAATTCGCCATTGATTGTCAACTGATCAGGAAGAACCTTCCGACCCAGCTTTTTCAATCTCTTAAAGAGATGTCTGATCAGCTTTCGGTGAGATTTTACCTCAAAAAAAGCCAGAATCTCATCTTTTGCCAGCCGCATCTCATTTATTGTATCAAAAATCCTGTCTAAAGTGAATCGTCCGTTATCCTTCTGATTCTTTTTCGAGCGTTCGTGTTTGCTTTGCCCAGACTTCTTTCTCTTTTCTGTTTTGACCTTTTTCTTTTTTTCCTCTGAATACAGTACCTGCTGTTCCTGTTTCTTCGAGGATTTCCTGAAATCGGTGTTTATATCGGCTGCTTTCCCGGTTTGAGTGTTTTCGTTATTGCCGATCTCTTTTATAATCACCGGTTCTTTTTTTGTTTCAGTGTTTATGTGCTCGTTTTTCAGTTTGGACAGATCATCGTCCTCTCCGGTGAGCGGAATTTTTTTCCAGGCAATTCTAAGCTGTGCAGTTACCTTCTTTTGAAGAAGCCCGAAATCTATCGATAGGATTCTTAAGAGCCAGCCGGCTTTCCCTGTAATGTGCAGTTCATCTATCTGATCCGTCACATGAAAATTCCCCCGATACCGAAGCGGTACCAGACATGCGATGAGCACAATGAAGATAATCAGGCCCAGCAATCCAAGCAGTATCCATCCGAGCACTGCCAATATTTTCAGAAGTATAGTTATAACCATTGAAAATCCTTTATCGTACGGCTGCTGATCTCTTTATTCAAATACTGAATAACATCTCCGCTAAAACCGTTTAAAGCTGCTCTTTCAGCTATGTCGGCTATCACTTCTGCAGCAGCGTCTTTGCTCTGTGCGAAGCCGATAATAAGCAGATCATCGGTATCATAAAACTGCTGGTAAAGCTGTGAACACTTAAAATATTCTATGCGTCCGCTGCACCGCAGATTTTGAACAATCACATAGACATGCGGAAGGTCATTCTTCCGCCGCATCGAAAGCTTAATGTCAGCAATTTTATATTTTAATTTGTCTGTTGTAAAAACAGGATCGATGATTTTCATCGCTCAACCTCTCATTTACTATAATAAGCATCAAAGAGTGATTTTGCAATTGATACGGCCGATACGCCCGACTGATCTGCATTTTCAACGACAACAGCCACCACAATATCGGGATGCTCGGCATTTGCATAGCCGACAAACAGAGAATGGCTCTTCGTTTTATCGCTGGAATACTCAGCTGTACCCGTTTTACAGGCAGCGGTATACATCGAAGTATTCAGTGCCTGTCCTGTTCCGCTTGTCACTACTGAGCGCATATAGCGCTGTAATACGGCAGCTTCATCGGAGGACATCAACTCTCTGTAAGATTTGGGGGAGTATTTCTTAACTGTCTTTTGCCGATCGTTTTGAATCTCTGTGACCAGATACGGTTTCATCAGAAGTCCGTCGTTGGCTACAGCACAGCCGATCAAGGCCAGATGATATGGGCTGATCTGAGTATTGCCCTGACCCATAGCGGTCATCATTAACTCTCCCGGCCCGGTGTTTTTATCAACGTCAAACCGGCTTTTTTTGGCATTAAACGGACACGGCAGTTTCCTGTTAAAAAGAAGTTCCTGAGCGCTGTCGCGATATTTGGACGCATTGAGATGAAGACCTATATTGACAAAAGAGGCATTACACGAATTGGCAAAAGAGCTCTCCAAAGTCTCCATCCCATGTGCAGTATTGTTGTAACAGTGAATGGTCGTGTCACTGTATGTAAAGGAACCGTTGCAATCATAAGCATAATTGGAATCAGATCCGTTTTCACGAAGATATTCCAGCGCCGTCACTATCTTAAAGGTAGATCCGGGTGCATAGGCCCCTTGTGTTACACGGTTAAGAAGGGCACTGTCTTCATCATTTGTCAGAGCATCCCAGTTTGCTGCAACCGTTGCAGGATCAAAAGTCGGGTTTGAATACATGGACAAAATCTTGCCGGTATCAGGTTCTATAGCGACAACGGCGCCTTTGCTGGATCCAAGTGCTGCCGCCGCTGTCTCCTGAAGATCGCTGTCCAGGGAAGTGATCACAGTATCCCCGGGATTCTTCTGACTTTTAAGATCATTTTGAATCTGCTCAAAGAAAGACGCATGAGATGTCAGAAGTTCAAAATTAAACGCAGATTCCAAGCCTGCTTTACCTTTGCTGTCATAACCGACAACATGAGCAAACAGGCTTCCGTACGGATAACTGCGGTACATAGTTCCGTCGTCTGATGTCTGTGTCTCAGCCAAAACGTGACCATTCTGATCCAGGACAGGGCCGCGGACAACATGTTCTGCCATGGAATCAAGGCGTGCATTATGCGGATCTCTGATAAAAGATCTGGCACGGACCTGATTGTAATAGACAAGATATGCCATCATACAGATAAAGAGCGCAACAAATCCGTATGTCAGAGCAGTCAGCTGGCGGTTACGTTTACGTCTGGCCTTTTCCTTCGGTGAAGGAGGGAGCTTTTCTTCCTGAAAATCTTCAAGATTCTCTGCTCTCCTGCGTCTGCTCGGACGTGGCTTAGCCGGAATGACAGAAGGCTCTTCCACCTGATTGATAATGTTTTCTTCCAGTGACCCGTCATACACATCGCGATCCTGATTGAAATCTAGAATCTCAATGTGAAAGTCATCTGGATTTTTGCCGTTTCTTTTCAATGATTCTTTCCTCATCCTCACGCAACAGGTACAGACCCTGTACGATCGCAAACATAACCATTGTACTGATCAGAGAACTGCCGCCGTAACTGACTAATGGCAGTGTCACACCGGTGGAGGGGATAAACTTGATAACACCTCCGATATTCAGGAATGTCTGTGCAATATAACAGGTTCCAAGGCCCAAAGCGACAAGTTTATAGAAAACAGACCTGAATTTCATCGCAACATTCAAAAACATCATATAGCAGCTCAGACAGATGAGAATCAGACAAAGTCCGAAAAAGATACCCATCTCTTCACATAGAGCAGAAAAAATAAAATCGCTTGTCGCAACCGGAATCGTCTCCGGCATCCCCTGACATAAGCCCATACCAAACCATCCGCCCGTACCGATTGCAAAGAGTGATTGGGCGACCTGATATCCCTGTTCATCATAACTGGCGATTGGATCCTTCCACGCAATGACACGCGCCTGAACATGTGAAAACAAATGATAAGCGCCAAATGCTGCGATACTGCCGGCAGCCAAGCCTGCAAGCGGATAAACGAATTTACCGGTTGCACAGTAAAGCATGACAAGATAGACCACGAAGATAATGAGAGCAGCGCCTAAATCTCTGGAAATGACCAGGATCAAGACGTGCGCTGCAGCAACGATTGTTGTGATGCAGACATTTCTGAAATCTCTTTTTTTATACAGACTGGATGCGACAAAAAACACAAACAGGAGTTTTACAAACTCTGAAGGCTGGATATTCACCGGTCCAATTGTAAATCCCAGCTTGGCACCGTTACTGATACCGCCTGCCACCAACACAGCCAAAAGAGAAACAACACCTACAATGCCATATATCAGACGCAGTTCAGCAAGTGATCGGACCTTACGCACAATAACAGGCACAATCAGGCTGACAGCAAGCGCGAGGACCATAAACACGAACTGTCTGATCCCCTGTTCGAAACGAAGCCTTGTAATCATCACCAGGCCAATCGATAACAGCATCAGCATATGATTGAGAATCACACGCGCAATCCGTGGATAAAGCGTTGTATATAAAATGATCGCTGCAAGAAAGAATACGACCTGGGCTCCATAGAAATAGATTGTTTCTATCTTGGGTTCTTCCAGATAAATCACCAGAAAGCAAATAAAATGAAACAGCAGCGTGAGGACATTCTGCTTACGGTACAGAGATGCCTGCCTCTCCTCATCATCGTAAGTAAAGACAAGGAAACTGTAGAGAGTATAAAAAATCATCAAAACAATGATGACATATTTAGAAAAATGTATGATCAGATTGGTCATAGAACTCCCTTATCCCAATGTCCCTTTGTATAAGGATACGATACGGACAAATCCGTCTCCCCGCTAAACTGACTCAGAATGCTGCTGATCTCGCGCTCTGTCTCCCAGACGAAATCAAAGCGATAACCAAGCGGTAAATGGCTGATGGCATGAATTCTTTTGTGCAGCGAAATCGGCACCTGATTATAGATTATATTATAACAGGATTCACATCTGTTTTGAACAGCGAACTTCTGCCCCTTTCTGTCCTTCATGACAAGCATTCCGCTTCTGTGCGTGCATTTCTGTGTGTTTTTTTGCACGCACTGTGCACTGATCATACGCGGTGCAAATCCATAGACAAAGACCTCTCTGTCAAAGACACAATTGTCAAAACCGGACCAGGCCTTCTCGGTATTGATGATATCCTTATGGTGCATCTCAAGCGGATAGCAGACACCGTTAAATCCATTCTCTCTAAGAAATGCCAAACTTTGGCTGTTAAAACCATACAACAGATGATCAGCCAGCATGGTGCCCTCATATCCATGAGTTGTGAGAAAGTATGCCTCATCCAGGTTTCTCACAAGAACACTGTCTGCTTTGTTTAAAGCAGTTATGAATGGTTCACTGAAAATAACTGGCAGCTTTTCTTTATCACCATCAAACCTGGCAATATGCGGAAGAGCTACACAAAACTTTTTCGGAAAGGAAGCATGGCGGCATTCATCGATCATGTTTTTAATCTGATGAGGATCAACGATACGATCGCTTTCAACAGAGATCATCGTGACATAGTCTGATTGAAGCACCGATTTAAACTGAGCGTGATTTGTTACCAGCGTGTGGACCGGGCGTTTCTTATCCGTGCACGTTTCCGACGGATTAACACATGCGCTTCGGGCGCTCTGTGGCGCGTTGAGAGGTGCCTTTCTGTAATACCTCTTCAGTAATGCAGCTGACAGCTGCACAAGCGCTTCACGGCGCATATCGTTGAGCATACTCACCGGCAAAAATGCATCCGCATCCACAATCATATCAGACCAGTTCACATGGAAAGGATACCAGTCTGTCTTAGTCAGTCTTCTCTTCACGTCATCCATAACCAGAGGCGATCGTTGCGCCTGTTGAACATTTCCTTTAGAAATAGCCTTGCCGGCAACATCCTGAACTGACAGCGTCAGCACAGCAGGGCTGCCTTTTTCTATTTTTACAGAACTAATCACCTCAATCGGATCAGGCTCATTGTTAAAAAGTATATCAGCATCATGCGTCCGTGATCTGAATGACGGATCATCCAGTGTAATCATCTCCGGACCATTGCGGTGGTCATAGTATCCACAACCGGAATGCATTCTGGAAAAGCCGGCCAGCATTTTTTTATCAGCATGGTCAAGGACATGATTGATTCCTGATTCAAGAAAAAGATCTGTATACTTGCGATACAGTGATGTCACGGCATAAACGTATTGAGCACTCTTCATCCTTCCTTCGATTTTAAAAGAACAAACCCCCGCCGCTATTAAGTCACCAATGCGCTCAATCATGGACAGATCCTGCATGCTCAGCCAATAACGGGCTTTGTTGTCTCCTGGAGCAGTGTATGCTAAACGACATGGCTGTGCACAACGCCCGCGGTTTCCGCTCCGTTCTCCCATACAACTGCTGAAGAGACATTTCCCGGAATACGCATAGCACATAGCGCCATGGACAAACGCTTCTATCTCAATCCCGCTGCGTGCAGCCATTGAACGGATTTCATCCAGAGATAATTCTCTGGCTGGTATAACACGGCGTATACCGTACTCCTTCATGAGCTTTGTCCCTTCTGTTGAGGTCAGACTCATCTGGGTGCTGGCATGAATAGGGAGGCCGGGGAATCTCACTTTTAAAAAACGACAGATTCCTAAATCCTGCACAATGACAGCATCCAGCCCGTGTTCATAAAGAGGCATAAGCCAATTAACCAGTTCTTCTCCTATCTCGCTCTCTTTCAAAAGTATGTTCAGAGTTAAATACAGTTTTTTTCCGTAAAAATGGACATAATCAATCGCTCTGATCAGTTCTTCCTGATCAAAATTATGCGCATACGCCCGAGCACTGTAACGGTCACCTCCGACATATACAGCATCAGCGCCGCCTGCAAGCGCAGCTTTCAGACAGTCAAATGATCCGGCTGGGGCTAAGATTTCAACTTTCTTTTGATCCATCGTTCCTTTTCATAAAAAAAGGACTCCGCTCATACCCGAAGTCCTTATAAGATACAACTGACATGATCGTCTCTTCCGATCAGTTTCTTTCTTTTTTATTCTTGATTTCAGTTTCAAGTTTGACAATCTTCATCTGAAGATTGTTGTTTTCTTTTTTGACGCGGTCGAGATTCTTTTCTGCATTTTCACATTTGATTTGAACAGAAATCAACTCGTGCTTGAGATCATACATTTCCTTATCTTTGATCTCAAGATCGCCTTCGAGAGAGCTGGCTTGTTTCTTTGCCTTAAAATAGTCATCAGCTACATTAAGAGCAAGAAGGACACTGCGTGCATCAGCACTCTGTTTGCGATAACTTTCACTTTGTGCGCATTCCTCAAGTTTATGGTTTAAGTATGAAGAAATCTTCTGAAGATACTCTTCGCTCTCAAATCCACTTAAAGTAAATACTTTACCGCCGATCAAAGCCTCAGTTTGATTTTTTGATGAAGCCATAGATAGTTCTCCTTCCTGCTTAAATAAAGAGTCGCTTTAAAAAATACCAATGATACCGTATTGGTCATAATACTGGGTAAAAGCAGTACCGAATATAAGTGAAAACAAAATGACAAGAACAATGCCGATAGCAACTGAAATGAGCATTCCGCGCGAAAAATTTTTCAGATTGATATTAGCCGTCCCGCCAAATGAAAAGACAAAGAGCAAGATGATACCGACAAGCGGGATGCTAAAGAGCAGGGAATATCCTACATATCCAAGCGGCGTAATCGGTTTATAGCTCTCAGGAACTGACGGCTGTGCGCTTTGCCAGGGAGCCTGGGTATAGTATGGCGGCTGTATCTGTGTCTCGCTTTGCTGCGCCTGACTTCCTGTAAACAAATCCGTACCGTTTTGCTCTTTTGGCAGAGGAGCCCCGCAATTGGCACAGTACACATTATTGTCCGGGTTTTCCAAGCCACATTTCGTGCATCTCATATCATCTGTCTCCTTTTTTACCTATACATAGATAATATATCACACATCCGGCAAAAAAACCACAAAAACAGCACTGGGCAAACATAATGTCTGCTCAGTGCTGAAATTAACATCAAACGGCACTAACGGTCCTCTCTGAAATATGGAATACCGAGAGATTCCGGCGGCTGGTTTTCTTTCTTCTTCCGCATACTTGTAGCAACCAGAACAATAATGGTCACAACGTACGGGATCATCTTGTAAAACTCTTTGATAGCCGGGTTGGATCCGGTTGGAATAAAGAGATACAGGATATACAGCGCTCCAAAAAGAATTGAAGCAAACACGCCGACGTTCGGGCGCCAGATCGTGAATATTACCAATGCGATGGCAAGCCATCCTCTGTCACCGAAACCATCGTTTGACCATACACCGGATGCATAATCCATGATGTAGAACAACCCTCCGAGTCCTGCAATCATACTGCCGATACAGGTGGCGAAGTATTTGTATCTGGCAATATTGATACCAGCTGCATCAGCTGTAGCCGGGTTCTCGCCTACAGCCCGAAGATTTAATCCCAGACGTGTATGGCGAAGGATATACGCTGCTACGAAAGCAATAATGATTGACAGATAAACGAGAAAACCATAATTCAGGAACATCTTGCCAAACCAGCCAAGATTCTGTGCAAACGGCAGCTTGTGGACAAAGCAGCCATGTGTCGCAGAAAGTGCTATAGACGGAACTTCAGATCCTGTCAGTTTAATCAAAGAACCGCCAAAGAAGTTTCCGAAGCCGACGCCAAATGTTGTCAGTGCAAGACCTGTAACATTCTGATTTGCCCTCAAGGTAACTGTCAGGAACGAATAAATCAATCCCATAATCAGTGATCCGATCAGGCAGCAGGCCAACGGAATCAGGATGCCGAGAAATGTGTTGATATCCTTTGTAGGATTTTCAAGTGACTGCTCATAGAAGAAGGCACCGATGACACCGCTGATGGCACCAACATACATGATACCTGGAATACCCAGATTCAGGTTGCCGGATTTCTCAGTGATTGTTTCACCGGTACTGCCACACAGAAGCGGGACACTTTGAACGACTGCTCT